>JAAYOR010000066.1 GCA_012520235.1 Fretibacterium sp. | reverse complement strand
GGGGGGGGGAGGGGTGACATTCTTACTGACCAGTTATAGGGTGACTTTATCACAGAGCAATGACATAACTCCTTTGAGTCCTTGATTCTTTAGATAAAAGGGTTAAAATAGGTAAGAGAGGTTGTTTCTCACGCACGTCTTATCCGTTCTTACCCACTTTATGTATATGTCAAACTCACGATTTTTTCCCTCTGAAACGGAGAATAATGGCTGTTGTTTCACGCAACGGAGGGAGTGTTCTATGGGGTGTTGAACTCAACCGGGGTTCGCGCCTTTTTTGTGGTCGAAACTCAAAATTTTGAGTGCCTCCGGTTTGCTGTTGAGAGAGCGGAGAAGCTTTCTAGGTGAAGAGAGGTTTTAGAGATGACTCAAAAACTAGCTGCTACCAGAGGTAACATGGCACGCATCCGCTTTGCACTGAATCTGGCGCGGCAGGGGCATGACCTTCTGGAGCGGAAACGCAAAATTCTGATGTCCGAGCTCATGGCCCGAATTACAGACGCGATGGAACTGCAAAAGAACATCCTCGAGGCTTTTGAGAAGGCTTATTTCGGTCTTCAGCTGGCCAACATCTCTTTAGGCATTGATAGGGTGGAGAATATTGCCTCGGCCGTTCCGGAAGAAAACCGTTTTGTGGTGCGACTGAGGTCCGTCATGGGCGTCGACATTCCTGAGACGGACCCTCTGGAGCCTAATCGAAACCCCTCTTATTCCTTTGGAGGAGCTCTCTTTGCTTCCTCCTCTGTTTTGGACAGTGCGTATGTCGATGCGCGGGAACTTGTGTCTCTCCTGCTGAAGCAAGCGGAGATGGAGACTGCCATATATCGCTTGGCCATCCAGATACGAAAGACCGTGAGACGTGTGAATGCCCTTGAAAAAGTGCTTATCCCGCGCAGTGAGGCACAATTGAAATATATTGCCGCGACGCTTGACGAAAACGAACGGGAGGATCTGACGCGCATCAAGCTCTCCATGCGCGGGGCGTAAAAGGTTTGGAGTGACACACACTGAGGAGGATTCACCAGGATGAAACAGACGGAGAAGGCTGCAGGAAGAGAGATGGACGGGATGGGTCTGAACCTGGCGGACGTATTGGGCGCGTTGCTGAACGCGGAGGATGAGGCTGCTGTGATCCGCTCCAAGGCCGAGCTGGAAGCCAAAAACCTTGTGCGCAGCGTAAGCGATCAATTCACGCAGGACCAGGAGGTGCGTCTGAAGGCAGCGCGGACCGAGGTAAAAGAGCAGCTGGAGTCAGCGCGAGCTGCCTCGGAGCGAGAGGCGGAGCATATCCTGGAGCTGGGAGCTCGGGATCGAGAGAGCATGAAAGAACACTTTGGCACCAGGATGCCTTCGATAGTCAAAAAAATAGCTGAGGAGTTTGCGCTTCAGTATGCTTCCAGGGGAGAGCATTGATGTGCGCTTTCAGTGGCCCTGCTATCTCTGCCTCCTGTAAGGTACGTTATCGCCGCTCGACTCTGATGACGGGGGGTGATTATGCCCGGTTACTGGAGGAGGAGACAGTGCGTGGGATCGCGAGGCTTCTCTCCAAGACCTCCTACGCCTCTATCCTGAAGGATGTCAACCTTGAGGCAGTGCGTCGTTCGGAGCTGGAATCCCACCTTTCCTTTGCCATATTTCAGGAGGCGGAGAGTTTCCGCCCCTATCTGAGTGCAAGCTCACGGAAGCTCCTGGAGCTTTGGTTTGAAAGTTTTGACATCGTGCTCTTTAAACTGCGTTTTCGTTCTCGCTTTGGTGGAGGGATGACGGGAGGTTTTGAGGAAAAAGAGGAGGGGTTGGATGAGGCAGAGATATTAAACCTGCTCTCTGAGTACAGGCTGACTTTGGTGGACCAAAAAAAACTATTTGCGGCTCAAACCCCGCGTGAATTTGTGGAGGCTGTGAACAACGAAAGATTGCGGCAGTCCCTTCTGGAGGCGCTGCTTCAAAACGGAGAGGAAGAACGTTTTCCATCAGGAGAAACATTTCAGAAGTTGAGCTTTGCGTTTGGCACGATCCTCGATCAGCAATACTACAATGCTCTATTTGTTGCCGGAGGGCATCTACCTGGAGCTGAGGGAAGCTTGGTGCAGCGTCTCATAGGGACTCGTGTGGACTTGTTGAATCTATACTGGATCTACCGAGGCCGGCGTTTTTTCTGTATGTCACCCGAGCAAGCCCTTACCTTAGTAACGCGTGTGCGGTATCGACTTAACTTTGACTTCCTGTCCAGGGTGGCTTTTGCTCCTTTGGAGTCTTGGCCGGAGCTTCTGGCTCAGACCCCTTACGCGGTCGTCTTTGGAGCGAAGGACTCGGGCGAGCTGCGCGAGATAGAGATGGTTCGTAATCTCTGCCGAGTTTTAGCTCAAACAGCGTCCACCCTTTTTATGTCCGGAACCATGGGGTTTCATCATGTAGTGAGTTACCTGAACCTCAAAGAATTTGAAGTTCGGGATTTAATCGCGGTCATTGAGGCGGTGCGATATGGTTTTAATAGAGAAAAAATAGGCTCGCTGTTGATTCAGCCTCTAGGGGGCGAGGCGAGCTATGGGATGGAGGAAGTTTGATGGCTGTGGTTCGCATGGCGAGCATGGCGTTTGTGGGGCCGGTGGAGGAAATAGAGCGGGTTGCTCTTTTGCTTTTGCAGCAGGGTTGCTTTGAACCCGTCTCGCCGATGGTGATGATGGAGGGTCGTCCTCTCAGCGGGCGTTTCCGCAGCTTTCGGAGCAATCGTTATGACGCCCTTCTGGAGAAGCTGGAGGGCGTTTGGGGGCAGATAGGGCACGTTGCTCCCCAGGTCCCTTTGGGCGAGTACCCTCAGGCTGACTTTAAGAGCCTTGAAGAGCAGGTGGACAGCCTGGCCCACATGGGTTCTGGCTGGCGGGCCCGGATAGACTCCCTTTCTTTGGAGCGTGTGCGTTTTGCTGGTATCCTGGCTTTGACGCGGGCCGTTCATGAGACGGGCCGGAGTTTGATGGACATTGTCCCAGAGCCCAATAGTATGGCGATTATGGGCGTGCTCTCTAAAGAGAACTGGCAGAGGCTCCGTGAGGCCTCTCAAACAACTCCTGCTTTGGCGCTTCCTCTGGCTATAGAGGGCGATCGGGTGGCGACAGTCGTCTTCTGTTCTTCCGACTACCAAAGTGAGGTAGAAAAGATATGTGCCTCAGTGCATATGAAAGTGTTTACCCGTACCCTTGCAGATCTGGCTCCTTATGACGACGTCAAAGAGCTGGAGTCCCGGCTTGCCTCCATTGAGGCGGAGCTTATCAGCTATCAAGAGATGCCCGAGCGCTACGTGCGTGAGAATATCCATGAGCTTGAGCGTCTTTATGGCATTGTCTATGCCATGCAGCGCGTGTATACGCTTTGCCAGCTCCGGCTTGAATTCTCCGGCATGATGACCCTTGCCGGATGGATTCCCCGGGCCCTCTGCGAGCCTCTGAAGGAACAGTTGGCTGAGGAAGCACCTCACACCATCGTCATGGTTAAAGAGGACGAAGAGCTGAAGGAGAGCAATACTCTGCCCACGCTTTTGAAGAACCTTCCCGGTGTCCGTAAGTTTCAGGAAATAGTCCGGCTTTACAGCCTTCCGGCTTATGACGAGCTGGACCCTACCTTTGCGGTCTGCGTCAGTTTCTGCCTCTTCTTTGGGATGATGTTCGGTGACGTGGGGCATGGGCTTATGCTTATGTTGGCGACCTGGCTCATGGTGAAGAAAGGGAAGATGGGGAAACCTCTTGGGGCTGTGATGCAAATAGCGGGTATGTCCGCAGTAGTCTTCGGGTTCCTCTATGGTAGCGTGTTCGGAGATGAAGAGCTGATACGGCCCTTGTGGCTCTCGCCGATGAAGGATGTTGACCTCCTGATGCCTGTCGCTGTGGGAGTTGGGGTTCTTTTCCTGTCGTTGGGAAACCTTTTTCGGGTCTGGAACTGCGCCAAAAAGCGCAAGTGGGGAGAGGCTCTCTTCAGCCCTGAAGGGTTGGCGGGGCTTCTCTTCTATTGGCTGGCTGTGCTTTCTGTCGTCTTGGCGCTTGGGGAGAGTGGTGCCCCCTGGATGAAATCAAGCTGTACGGCTCTCATGTTTTTTTTATTCCTTGTGATGGGGTTCTCCAACCTTCTCTCGCGCTGGATTTTTGGTGAGGAGCCTGCTGGGGAGGGCGGGGCGGTGCACGCTTTCTCGCTCTTCCACACAATGCTCAGCTTCATCAGCAACACGGCTTCCTTTGTGCGTCTGGCGGCCTTTGCCCTGAATCACGCAGGGCTTTGCGGGGCTGTTGTGATGTTGGGCGAGATGGTGGAGCAGGCTCCCGGCGGCAGAGTGCTCAACGGTTTTGTCATCATTGCAGGACATCTGGTGATTGTGGCTCTCGAAGGTCTCATCGTCTTCATTCAGACCTTGAGACTGGAGTATTACGAGTTTTTTGGCAAGTTTTTTCAGGGAGGCGGACGGAGCTTTGAGCCTGTCCTCTGGCGCCGCTAATAGGGTGCACTTCCCCCTGATGGACTTTAGGTGACGGCACAGTGTGTGTCTCTTTATGGGACGTTTCAGGTTTTGGCCTTTTAACTATGGAAGGAGACTGGTGTCATATGTTTGGATTGGCGCTTTTGATCACCACCTGCGTAGCGTTTGTGGGCGGCGGATACTGGTCCCTGAAAAAGGGACGAATTCCCGCGCATCCTGAGAGGTTCTTAAGGCTTGCCCTTGGAGTGGCCTTTTTCTCTTTGGCCCTTTCCGCGGCTTCGGCTTTCGCTGAGGGGGGAAGTGCTGAGGTCTCCTCCGGCCTGGGACTCGGTTATATGGGAGTAGCTCTTTCGACTGGGTTGGCCTGCATCGGAGCTGGGGTTGGGGTGGGGTTTATCGGAGCTGCCGCTCTGGGCGTGATCAGTGAAAAACCTTCCATGTTCGGTACCACTCTGATCTACGTGGGCCTTGCCGAAGGTATTGCCATCTACGGACTGGTTATTTCCCTGTTCCTCCTAGGACGGCTCTGAGCCTGAGGCATTTTGCATGAAAAGCTTTTTGATCAGCGACAACCACGACACTCAGGTGCTTTTAAGACTGGGGGGGATCCCGGGGGTGGTGGCCCATGGACGTGAGGAGTGTTTGAAGGCCCTTTCTTTTGCTCTAGCGATAGAGGACTTGGGGCTTCTTGTTGTCACAGAGCTGGTTGCTGCTTGTATCCCAGATGAGGTGAACCGGGTGAGAGAGAGCGTAACTCTTCCTCTCCTAGCCGAGATCCCAGATCGCCATGGGACAAGACGGGGGAAGGATTTTTTGACTCGATATATTCATGAGGTGATAGGGGTGAAGGTCTCGTGACTGCAAAGGCAAATGGGGAGGAGAAAGCGCGTTTGGGAGGGGATTTTGCTTCGATTACGCGAGATGATAAAAAGAAGCTGGCGGAGCTCCAGGCGATGATCCTTGCCAAGGGGAGCGAGGACCGGGATCGTCTTCTGGAGGAGGCGCAGAAACAGTCACAGGATTGGCTTGCGAAACGGACGGCCGAGCTGAATGAGACGGTCGAAAACATCCGGAATGACGCGCTCCTTCGAGCCCAGGAGATCTCGGCCCGTCAGCTGATGGAGGCCGAGGCGAGCAACAACAAAGAACGCCTGCGACTTCAAAGCGATCTGGTGCTTCAGGCCCTGGATCTGCTTCGGAAAGAACTGACAGCTCTCTCCGACCGACCGGACTACGACGCCATTCTCACAGGCCTGGCCGCTGAGGTATGTGAAAAACTTTCATCAGGGAGGATCGGGCTGCGCCTGAATGAGCAGGATGCTCCTCTGGGGCTGGATGTGGTAGGGGCTCTGAACGCTCGCTTTAAGAATTTGATCTTCTACTTCGACGAAAAGCCTGAGCCCATCTCCGGGGGAGTCGTGCTGTTCTCTGAAGAGGAGAGGTGGCGTGTCTCCGCCGACTGGAACACTAAGGTCGAAGGCATGACCGAAGCCGTGGCGGCAGCGGTTCTGAAGGAGCTGTAGAGGTGGAGAGCATGAAGCCTGAGAACGTCAAGTCAGGGACTGTCACCCTGATCAACGGGCCGGTGGTCAGAGCCTCCGGACTCTCCTTTTTTGCTATGGGAGAGATGGTAGAGGTGGGGGACCTGGGCCTGATGGGCGAGATCCTTCGGATGGAGGGTGACGACGGAGTCATTCAAGTCTATGAGGATACGGCAGGGCTGAAAGTTGGCGAGCCGATTCGGGGCCTGGGACGCCCTCTGTCCGTCTGTCTTGGGCCGGGGCTGTTGGGGCATATCATCGACGGCATCGGTCGCCCTTTGGATCGTCTGATGGAAGAGGAGGGCGGTTTTTTAGCCCGTGGAACGAAACTCGATCCTATTGATATGGAGCGCTCCTGGGAGGTAACGCCCACATGCAAGGTGGGAGATCGTCTGAAGGAGGGAATGGTCGTTGCCTCTATAGCTGAGACGGACCTGATTGTAAATCGTGTGCTGGTCCCGATAGGGTTGGAGGGCAGGGTTGAATTTGTGGTCACCCCTGGATTCTATAAAACCTCTGAACCTCTGGCCCGAGTGAAGCGGGATGATGGGACGATCGTTCCCGTTTTCATGTACCATTACTGGCCGGTGCGCCGCCCCAGGCCCTCTCTGGCCCGCCTTCTCCCGGATGAGCCTCTGATCACGGGGCAACGGGTCATTGACGGTTTTTTCCCCATCTCCAAAGGAGGAGTGGCAGCTGTGCCCGGCGGATTCGGAACGGGAAAGACAGTGACACAGCATCAGCTGGCCAGGTGGAGTGACGCTAAGGTGGTGGTTTATATTGGATGTGGCGAGCGCGGCAATGAGATGACACAGGTTATGG
>JAAYOR010000065.1 GCA_012520235.1 Fretibacterium sp. | reverse complement strand
CTTCTCCGCATTGAGCTTATTTGCCAAAGATGATGGACTCTCCCACCACCATGAGGAGGTTCGGAGCCTTTTCTTCGTCGTAGGGACGAATCCTGACAGCGCCCGCGGCCTTCTCAAGCATCAGCTTAACGCGCGCTATATCCTGCTTGTCCTCGAACTTGCCGTTGGCAAAGTCCATCGCGTATTCCGCACCACCACGGATAAAACTCATGTGGATGGGGGCTGTCCAGGTGGAGATGCGTCCGCCCACGCCAAGCTCACGCACCTTTTCATCGATAGCCTTGAGGATATAGGGAACGTCGCCTTTGCTCTCGACCTCCAGGCCGAGGGCATTGGGCAGAGCGTGGAAGGGGCTGGGGCAGCACTGCTCGGGGTAAATGGCCTTCGTTTTCACAACGGCTTTGATAAGGGGCTCCTGCATGGAGCAGTTGGTGCTGAAGAACGCCGTCTCCGGGCCGTACTTCTCAACCTGTCGCGGCACGTCCTCAAGGATGAACTGCTGCGCTGCAGGGACGCCGCCCTCACCCGTGGGGTCGGGAGCGTTGACGAACACAAACTCAAGCCCCAGTTTTTTGCAGGCCTCTTCCATCCTTGCACGACGCTCGGCAAGGAGAGGATAGCTCATATGGCGCGGGAAGGAATAGTGCACGAGGGTTTTAGCCCCCATCTCCTTGGATTTCTCGGCGATAGCAGCCCCGCGATTCGGCTGGTCTATCTCAAAAAGGACGTCGCCCTTACCGGCGATCATGTAGGGCTCTTCGTGAGGGTTGCCGATGACAAAAAGGATGTCGTCGCGAACTTCCTTCACCTTATCAATGGCAGCCGCCGTCCCGGGGACTGCCTGGCAGATGACGATGGCCTTCACCTCAGGATCGGAGGCTACTGCCATCACCTGAGAGATGGTCGTCTCCTGCTCATCCATAAACTTGTCGGGGTAGGTCACGTGGATGACCCGGTCCTTACCATACTTCTCCACCGTCTCCTCCCCGGCGCGGTACTCTTCCTCGCCCTGAGAGACCGTACCTGTCACGACCCCAATCTTGGGAGCTGCCATGGCGACCGTTCCAAAAGCCAGGAGAAGCGCAAATACGAGTAGACCTTTCAAAACCTTCCTCATTCGTTACATCCTCCTTCGTTTGGTTTGATGCGATAAAGCCGCATTCATACTAAATTCTAGCTCATCAGGAAACATTTGTAAAGAAAAATCCAGAAACAACTGATGTCTCTTAGCAGAATATACTTTTTAAGCGCCGCTGATTTTGAGCGCTTTACACCGTCAACAGCCGTTGCCGTCTCTTATGAGTCCATTGGCGTTTTCATTTGAGCCCCCTCCCGAAAGACTATGGGATGAGTAAAATGGACGGGAACCTAAGATAGATTGCAAATCCAGGCTTCGTCTGAAAGACAAGAGCCGGGCCTGCAGACCCGGCTCCTGTCTTTCAGATAAATGAGAGAATCCTGCGTCAGGTGCGCTGCTATTTTTCTGGGTCTGCATCCTCCGGGGTCAGCATGATGAGGGCGTATTTCTCAGGCTGCATACGGCGCAGGATCGCCATGAGGATATAAATTCCAACCCCAATCAGTGCGTAGATGCCCAGGGAGACATACCCGCCCCAGGGCAATTCCAGACAGGAGCCGATGACGATCCAGACGGAGATAAAAAGACCCATCACAAAGGTCTTCGAGCCACCCGGAGCAACATAAGGCCTATTCCACTCCGGATGCTTTTTCCGCAGGGCCATGGCATCAAGGCAGACGATAAAATACACCAGCCCCGCTGCGATGCAGGAGACGGCATAGATGTACTGCACCCAGTTGTCGCCGGTGAAAAAGCAGAAGAAAAGGGCAAAGAGCAACACCACAAGGTTTGAGAAAGCCGGTTGCCCGTGTTTGTTCAGCTTCATGAATATCTTAGGAAGCTGATTGAGCTGCGCCGCTCCGTAGAGCACTCGGGCCGAGGAGGTCCAGAATCCCATAAGAGTGGTGAACGCATGAAGGAGCCCGGAGACGATTGCGGCAATGCCTATGATGCTGAGGAGGCCCATCTCCTTGACAAGTTCCGGTTCCGGCATCTGCATTTCTGCGATCTTCTGCCAGGGCGCCATGCCGGCAAGTGCTATCACGACGATGCAGTACAGAATAGCCGGCACAAACAGGGCGGACATGACGACCTTCCAGATATCCTTGCGCGGAAAGTCCATCTCCTCCACCAGGGTTGGGGTCATCTCAAAACCGATAAATTTGAGGGAGAAGACCGCCATCGCCACAAAGAAACCCCGGACACCCATGGGGAACCATCCGCCGTGCTGACTGACGTTCTCGAACGTCCAATGCCCACAGGTGAAGAAGTATCCGGCCACGATCAGGGAGATCCCCACCATCGCAAAGAAGAAGATCTCAGCAAGAATACCGGTCAGGCTGATGTCAAAGTTTGAAAGGACATACCAGATAAAGACACTAAGCATCGCGATGGGAGCGTACGCCCCCTGAGGGATCGGATAGAAAAAGTTGATGGCGGTGATGAAGATGAAGGCCATCATCGGAGGTTCCACAACCTGAATCAGGAACATCAGCCACTGGGTCGCCCAGCCCGCTTTGTGACCGAACGCGTTGCAGGTCCACACGTCCACGGACGAGGAGAAAGGCAGCACGGCAGACAGCTCACCAAACGCCAACCCCACCGGGATCAACAGAACAGCCATGATGGGGAAGATCCAGGCGGCTCCCGCTCCGGTCAGAGAAAACCAGTAAGGAGCCTCCGCCAGCCACCCCCCGATAACGGCACCGGAGGCCAGTGCAACGACCTGCATAAAACTCAAACTACGCTTCAGCTTATTTTCGCCCACAACTTGCACCATCCTTATTATATTATTTTCTTAATGCGACAATAAAACTCGAATGGCCAAAACTCATGGCATCTTCCCGCCTCAGCCCCAGAGGGACAAGGGCATGGGACCCCCGCTTCAAGCTGAGAGATCATCACATCTGTCAAAAGGCTGAGGCAGATAAAACATCTCGCCACACCAGAGACTCAGGGCTTCAGTTTTTATCCTTCAGCGTCCTGCAAAGCGCGGCTTTGCCTCAGAAGAAGTGCTCCGACTCCGGTCAATCAAGCTTGAAAGAATAGAGCTCTGCTATCTTCTGAGGGAACTCCATGCGCGCCGTCATCAGAGGGTCCACTATCTGGCAGATGCGAAGGTCTCCGACGGCTGAGAGGAGCATCCCGGCTTCGTGGTTTTCAATCTTCAGCCTCTCGCGCAGGAAACGGTGCATCTTTCGGGTGGCAACCACAGCTGCCTCGTCCAGGGTCTTGGCCGAGGCAATCGTCATCAGGCTGCCTCCCTCTATCAGGAATGGGGTGGGCAGCACTGGGTTCTTCAGGACGCTCACACGCACATCCACTTCCCCGGCTATCTCCACGCCGCAGACCACGATCTCCCCGTCTCCCATGATCGCATGAAGGTCGCCCATCGCCAGCATGGCCCCACTGACGGCCACAGGAAGGTAAAGGATCGACCCCTTGACGATGCGTTTGCAGTCCATGTTGCCGCCATGCTCCCCGGGTGTCCCGGTCGGGATGGCATCCCCAGCCGGAGCGGTCCCGATGACGCCGATCATGGGCGCCAGAGGAAGACGAATCCGGTCGTTGAAGACCGCTTCATCACCCTCAATCTTGATGACCTTCGTGACCTCCCGCTCCATCTCATCGCCCAGAGCTCCAAAGCCCGGGGCAGTGGTCATGACCCCTTGTTCTGCCACACGGATGTCCAGAATTTCCACCTTAAGGACATCTCCCGGCTCCGCTCCCGTCACCTTCAGGGGTCCCGTGGCCGGGTTTATTTTGTCCCAGCCGACGGAGCTGAAGAGATGATCGGGATTGACGATGGTGTTGCTGAAACAGTCCTTAGTTTCAAAGGTGACCTTTGAACCCGAAGCCACCTCCGCGACGGCAGGGTGCTTCGACGACATGTCCAGCACGTATTGATCCGCAGCTATCCTCATGTTACAACCTCCTTGATATATATGATATTTGGTACTTTTCATCATTTCCGCCCAGGTCTGTCGCGCCGGGGGGCAGAACAAGGCACAACCTTACAGGAGCCTGAAAGAAAAGGCAGCCTTTTCAAGCCTTCAGCTCTTCCCTTACCTTACCTTACCTTACCTTCAGCTTTTCCCCCAGCAGTCAAGGACCGTTCTTAGAACATTGGCAGTGAAATTAAGCAATTCACACCGCTCGGCTTTGCGGGTGCCCTGCTTATCCCTGCTCAGGATGCTTCAGAAATGCGGCGTATCCAAGCGCTTAGGACACCAAATGAAATGAGGGTCAATTTGAAAATGTGCATATTGGATTGGAGCCCACGTATATCGGATTGGAACCATCGTTACAATGGCATGAAAATAGTCTAACATGAAGAAGTACAGATAGCAAGAAATAAAGCCGGATACTGTCATTGCTCTGTGATAAAGTCACCCTGTAACTGGTCAGTGAGAATGTCACCCCCCCCCGCAATAAGGCTTGGGATAATACTGGGCATGAGGCAGGAGAGAGTGGCATTGTCACAGAAAGAAATCAAGCGCATTAAGGTCATGGAGCTATTGGTCAATGGGAAGCTGACCAACCAGGAGGCTGCGGAAGCTCTGGGTCTCTGTCGGAGGCAGATTATCAGACTCAAGAAAAAATACTTGGCTCAGGGTGAAGTGGCTCTCATTCACGGCAACAGGAACAGACCTCCCAGGCACAGGATAGAAGAGCAGATACGCCATAAGGTCATCAGTCTCTATCAGGAAAAGTATCACGACTTCAACTTCTCGCATTTCACCGATAGCTTGAAGGAGTTCGAAGGAATAGACATCAGCCGCTCAAGCGTTGCCCGCATTCTGACGGCTGAGGGCTTCAAAAGCAAGAAAAGCGTTAGACGCAGAGCAAAACTCCACCGGCCCCGCCCGCGGAAGGAGGCTGCCGGCATGCTGTGGCAGACTGACGCATCAATGTTCGAGTGGTTCGGCAAGGGCAATGGCTACGCCACCCTCCATGCCTACATCGACGATGCCACAGGTATAGTCGTTG
>JAAYOR010000010.1 GCA_012520235.1 Fretibacterium sp. | reverse complement strand
TGACAGGAGCCCTTAAGAATATGAAGGGGTGTATTTCCGATAGGGAAAAACGAAATTTTCATACCCGGGGCCTTCATAAGCCGATCGCTTACTTAAATAAGGTCATCAAGCAGGACTTTATTTTAGTTGATGGCATATGTGGTGACCTTGATTTTGAAGAAGGAGGCAACCCGGTACAGATGAATCGTATTTTCTGCGGTACGGATCCTGTGCTGATTGATTCATATATAGCGGAAAATATAGGTTATAGACCGGATGAGGTCGCATATATCAGGATTGCAGATGATATTGGAGTCGGAAGCTCTGATATCGACCATGCCGAGATTATCGTACTCAGTAAGGATCAGAGCATTGCAAAGCCGTCATCCTCACGGAAAGTACAAAAACTCGCAGGATATGTACAGGCAAAAGATGCGTGTTCGCCATGCTATGCCAATTTGATACGGGCCCTGGCAAGGCTTGACGACGAAGGTCTATTATGCAGGTTTAAGAACACTCCTATTTTAATCGGGCAGGGTTACAAGGCTATGGCGGGCAGCGGGATTGGCATAGGACAATGCACCTCGGACATGCACAAAAGCGTAGCAGGATGCCCGCCGTCAACGTCAATCATTCTTGATTTTCTTAAAAATCTATGACGAGGGGCCTTTGAAATCGGGAGAGATTCGGGCATAAAAATGCACGCAGTCACGCAGTCACGGTGCCAGAGCGCTTTCGTATCCTTGAGGAAAGATTTTTGCCGGCTTGACAGGTTTAAAGACTCCCTTGGGAGGTGAGAAAGATGCTTTATACGTTCACGGTCAACGGAAAAGAATGCTCAACAGAAGAGGAGAAATCGCTGCTGCGTTATCTGCGCGACGACCTTCATCTGCACTCCGTTAAGGACGGCTGTAGCCAGGGAGCCTGCGGAACCTGTACTGTCATGATGGATGGCAAGGCGATTCGTGCCTGCGTTCTCACAACCGCTAGGGCAGCAGGATCCAACATCCTGACGGTCGAGGGTCTGAGCGATCGGGAGAAGGAGGCTTTCGTTTATGCCTTTGGGCTTAAAGGCGCAGTCCAGTGTGGCTTTTGCACTCCCGGCATGGTGATGTCGGGCAAAGCCCTTCTGGACCAGACCCTCACGCCCACCGAGGATGAGATTAAGACCGCCTTGAGGGGCAACATTTGCCGCTGCACGGGTTATAAGAAGATCATTGAGGCAATTCAGCTGACAGCCTCAATCCTACGCGGGGAGACAGAGATAGACTCCACGCTTGAGGAGGGGCTGGAATATGGCGTCGGTGCCCATGCTTTCCGCATTGATGTGAGAGAGAAGGTCCTGGGATACGGGGAGTTCACGGATGACGTGGTGATGGAGGGCATGGTCCACGCCTCAGCTATCCGGTCCCTCTATCCCAGAGCCAGGGTCCTTGACATCGATGCCTCGGAAGCTTTAGCGTTGCCTGGCGTCCTGGCCGTTTTTACGGCGGATGACGTGCCCAACAACAAGGTGGGGCACATCCAGCAGGATTGGGATGTCATGATAGCAAAGGGAGAGATCACCCGTTTTGTAGGAGACGCCATCTGTCTTGTCGTCGCTGAGACGGAAGCGATCCTGGCTGAGGCCAAAAAGCTTGTGAAGATCGACTACGAGCCTCTGACGCCGGTGCGCAACGTTTTTGAGGCCCGAGCTGAGGACGCTCCAAAGGTCCATTCAACGGGCAACATTTGCCAGAAACGCCATGTGACCCGCGGCGATGCTAAAAAAGCTCTGGCTGAGTCCAAATATGTGGTTACTCAGTCCTACAGCACACCCTTTACCGAGCATGCCTTTCTGGAGCCGGAGTGCTCGGTCGCCTTTCCCTACAAAGACGGGGTCAAGGTGCTCTCCAGCGACCAGGGGGTCTACGAAGTCCGTAAGGAGATAGCTATCATGCTTGGTTGGGAGCAAGAGCAAGAGCGTGTTGTCGTGGAAAACAAGCTGGTGGGCGGGGCCTTTGGGGGCAAGGAGGATGTCTCAGCACAGCACCTTGCCGCGCTTTGTGCCTACAAACTGCAAAAACCTGTTAAGGTGAAGTTTTCCCGTGAGGAGTCCCTGGCCTTTCACCCCAAACGTCACGCCATGGAGGGAACCTTCACGTTGGGCTGTGATGAGAACGGCATCTTCACCGCTCTGGACTGTGAAATTTATTTTGACACCGGAGCTTATGCCTCACTCTGTGGCCCGGTCCTGGAACGGGCTTGCACACACGCGGTGGGGCCTTATTGCTATCAGAATACCGACATCCGAGGGTTTGGATACTACACCAACAATCCTCCGGCTGGCGCTTTCCGGGGATTTGGCGTCTGCCAGAGCGAGTTTGCTCTGGAGTCCAACATCAACCTGCTGGCGGAGAAGGTGGGAATCTCTCCATGGGAGATTCGCTATCGCAATGCGATTGAGCCGGGCAAGGTCCTGCCCAACGGACAGATAGCCGACTGCTCTACGGCCCTTAAAGAGACGCTGGAGGCAGTCAAGGAGGTTTACGAGGCTCATCCCGGCAGGGCAGGTATTGCCTGTGCCATGAAAAACTCGGGAGTGGGGGTTGGGCTTCCTGATAAGGGGCGCACCAAATTGGTTGTCCGCGATGGGTGCGTTGAGATCTACTCGGCAGCTTCGGACCTCGGTCAGGGCTGTGGCACCGTCTTCGTTCAGATACTCTTGGAGACAACCGGCCTTAAGCGCTCTCAGGTCCGTCACATGGGCTCCAATTCCGAGCTGGCTCCGGATTCGGGGATGTCCTCCGGTTCGCGCCAGACCCTTGTGACGGGAGAGGCTGTCCGTATGGCTTCCTTACAGCTAAAGGAGGCTTTGGATGAGGTGCATGGCAGGCTTGAGGAGTTGGAGGGCCGGAGCTTCTTTGCTGAATATTACGAGCCGACGGACCCGCTGGGCTCGGACAAGCCGAACCCAAAATCTCACATCGCCTATGGCTTTGCAACCCATGTGGTGATTCTGGATGACGACGGCAAGGTGCGCGAGGTGCACGCAGCCCACGATTCCGGCAAGGTGGTCAACCCCATCTCCATCCAAGGACAGATCGAGGGCGGCGTCCTGATGGGGCTGGGCTACGCCCTCACGGAGGACTTTAAGCTGGTGGACTGTGTCCCGCCTAAAAAGTTTGGAACCCTTGGCTTGATGAGGGCAACGGACATCCCGGAGATACACGCTGTCTATGTGGAGAAAGAAGAGCTCTTGGGCGTGGCCTATGGTGCAAAAGGAGTGGGCGAGATAACCACGATCCCTACGGCTCCGGCCGTTCAGGGCGCTTACTATGCAATGGATGGGATCCTGCGCGCTAAGTTGCCCATGACGGAGACCTTTTACTCCAAACCGCCCAAAAAATTTCGCTGAGGCAGCAGGGAATTTTTCGTTTGCTACTCTGAAAGGAGAGTCCGATGAAAACGTTTCGTAAAGAGCTGTCGTTCCGTCTTCCCTCCCGCAGGGGCCTCGTCAACATCACGGGAGAGGTCCAGAGGGCTATTGATGAGAGCGGCGTCCGGGAGGGGTTGGTCCTTGTCAACCCCATGCACATCACGGCCAGCGTCTTCATCAATGATGACGAATCAGGTCTGCACCAGGATCTTGAGGAGTGGTTGGAAACGCTCGCTCCGGAGAAGCCGCATTCCCGTTATCGACATAACGTCTTTGAGGACAACGCAGACGCGCACCTGAAGAGGACGATCATGGGTCGCGAAGCCGTCTGTGCGATTACGGGCGGAAGGCTGGACTTCGGGACCTGGGAACGGATCTTTTACTTTGAGTTCGATGGCAAAAGAGACAAGCGCGTCCTTATTAAGATCATCGGGGAGTGAGAACATCGCTGCGTGAAACCGAAAGAGGGGCCGTGTGCTTTTGCACGGCCCCCTCTCTTTAAAGCTCTCTTCTGGGTACACCGGGTCTACAAACTTTGAGGAGATGTAAAGATGGAAAGAAAAATTGAATACAATGTTTTTTTCTGGTTGGTTTTATTAATGTTTGCTGCAGGCTACCTCAACTCATCTTCCATGGTTTTGTATTCTTATTCCATTTCGCACCATACCGGTAATATGACTCAGGTCGCCATCAATTTATATAAAGATAACCTTTTTCAAGCATCAAGCTTGATCGTAATTATCTTATTTTTCTTTTTAGGCGGCGTTGTGTCGGGATTTATACTTTACAAACATCATATGAGATTTTCCAAAGGGTTTGGAACAGTCTTGATTGCAGACGGTGCTCTACTTTTTATTACCAATTATCTTACAAGAGATATTTTTATCAGATGCATGACTATTGCCTTTATCATGGGGAACCAAAACGCATTTCTCGCCCGATATGAAGGCATGACTTCAAGGGTCAGCCATATTACGGGCTATCTCACCGATGCGGCTGTTTATCTTGGCAGAATAATGCGAGGTAGCAAGA
>JAAYOR010000064.1 GCA_012520235.1 Fretibacterium sp. | reverse complement strand
TCAGAAAAAGAGGGTACTGACCTGCGTCAGTGTCTGGCAAATCACCATCTCAGCCCGGAAGTTTGTCTGGGTGTGGCTTGCCTGAGTCGGCGCTCTCCCAAGTATAATCTTTCCCGAGGCAATACTCAACTGGTACCGCCTCTACCACCCCTACCAGGGCTTACTGTCGGCATCCACCTCTCTTTCTTCCAGGACCGTGCAGGCGATGGTCTGGGGCCGCTTCAGGAGCTGCTCATCCGCGCAGAGCACTTTTACCTTGACGACACGCGTCATGTAGGCAATCTCGATGATCTTGCCCTCAGCCACTGTGGCGGACGGTTTGCAGGTCCGTCCATCCAGGCGGACTGCGCCCAGCTCCACCATTTCCTGAGCGACGCTGCGGCGCTTCACAAGACGGGCCATCTTCAAAAATTTGTCTATTCTCATGACGACACCTCCCTAAGAGGTTTTCAAGCAAACCTCCCTTTTTTCAGTTCGGCGGCAAGGCGGTGTGTTTCGGCAAGGTCTTGCAGGGTAGCTTCTCCACGCTTCATTAAGCTGTCCAGTTGTCGGAGCCTCCGCTCAGTTTGCTGACGCTTCAGGCCGGAGCAGACGAGGTTCCATGGGGTCTTCTCTGGGTCATCTCTCTGAGCATAAGCAAGTTCATCACAGAAAGCGTCTCCTCGGGCGATGAGGGTCAGAGGGAAGCGGTCTCCCATGGACAGCCAGCGTGCCTCAAGAGTTTGGGGGGATTCCATAAGGATTGCCAGCACTATTTCCTTGACTCGCTCGTCGGAGACGAGGGGAAGGAGTTTCTCTGGGTGACAGGTCCGACAGGTCTCGTCACGCCAGAGGAGTGAGCAGAGGGCGGCCTCCAGGGGGTCGCAGTGGACTTGCTCCTCTCTGGTTGGGGCTGCCGCCGAGGGAGGCACAGGACGTCTGGAGTCGGGCTGTCTGCGCTTGCGATAGGCCTCCAGTTCGCGCCAGAGTTCGTGGGGATAATAGCCCAGGGCCCCAGCAAGCTGAGGGGCGTTGGGAGCTATGACCGTCGGTTGGAGCTGAACAAGACCGCTAAAGAGCGACTCCACCCCGCGCCTCCGGGTCTCCTCGTTTTCGAGAAGGGGGCGAACGGCGTTCAGGTGCTGAAGGACGAGAGGGCGAGCCCCCTGCAGAGCTGCCTCAAAGATCTGCTCTCCACCCTCAGAGGAGAGCAGATCGTCCGGGTCCTTGCCGCTTGGGAGGGTGATCACGCTCACATCAAGGCCGCAGCTTTGAAGGGTGTACATACCACGCAGGGCGGCATCCTGGCCCGCCGCATCCGTATCGTAGCAGATGAGGCATCGGTCTGTGAAACGCTTCATCAGCCGTGCCTGTTCCTCCGTTAGAGAGGTTCCCAGAGAAGCTACGGTCTCGCCGAAACCTTCCAGATGCAGCCGAAGTGCGTCCATGTATCCCTCAACGAGGAGAACGCGTCCTCGCTCGCGGATGGTACTGCGGGCCTGATGAAGCAGGTAAAGATTACGCCGTTTGCTGTAGAGGGCTCCTTCGGGGCTGTTGATGTATTTAGCTCCCTCTCCGTCCACCAGGCGGCCGCCGAAGGCCACAACGCGTCCTGCGATGTCGCGTATCGGAAAGATCAGACGGCCTCGAAAGCGATCATAGAGGCCGCGCTGGCCCTGTAAAACCAGGCCCGCATCCAGGGCCTCCCGTTCGGAGACACCGTTTTTTCTGAGATGCAGCCACAGAGCGTCCCAGGAGTTTGAGCTCCAGCCCAGCTCAAACTTCGAGGCATCGGAGGCAGTGAGGTTTCGCCGCTCCAGATAGGCCCGGGCGACAGTCCCTTCAGGAGCGCGCAGAAGTTCACAGAAGAACTTCAGGGCTGTGTCCATCACTTCATAGAGGCTGGTGGAACGCCTGGGAGCGCCGTGCCTTTGGGTCAACTCCACCCCGGCTCGATCAGCCAGGAGCTCCAGGGCAGACCGGAAGTCCAGCCCCTCCGTCTCCATGACAAAAGTGAAGATATCCCCGCCGCGCCCACATCCGAAGCAATGGTAGTTCTGGCGCTCCTGGGAGACGGAGAAGGAGGGGGTCTTCTCCTGGTGAAAAGGACAGAGTCCCATGTACCCTCTCCCGGAGCGATGGAGGCGCACCTTGTCCCCTATGATGTCAAGGATGTCCAGACGGTCTTTAACGCGTCTCACGTCGTCGTTTTGCAAGGCAGCCTCCTTTCGTTGTTCTCAAAACTCTCAAATGTCGGATGTCCAAAAACGCGGAGGGAGGGGTTTTCATAAAACCCCTCCCTCCACATTATAACTCTTCAGAGGACGCTCCAGGCGTCCTTATCCGAGTGGGAATTTAACGGAACAGGGGCGCAAGAACCAGAGCGACGACAGTCATCAGTTTGATGAGGATATTCAGGCTGGGGCCTGCGGTGTCCTTAAAGGGGTCGCCGACCGTGTCGCCCACGACAGCTGCGGAGTGATTGTCAGACCCCTTGCCGCCGTAATTGCCATCTTCGATGTATTTCTTGGCGTTGTCCCAGGCGCCTCCGGAGTTGGCCATGAAGAGCGCCATCATGACGCCCGTGACGATGGCGCCTCCGAGAAGGCCGCCCAGAGCGGCTTTGCCGAGCAGGATCCCTACCAGGATAGGGGAGAGGATGGCCAAAAGGCCGGGGACAATCATCTCCTTAAGAGCTGCCTGAGTGGAGATGGCCACGCACTTCTCGTACTCCGGCTTGCCGGTTCCCTCCATGATCCCGGGGATCTCTCGGAATTGACGGCGGACCTCTTCGATCATGGCGGCAGCAGCACGACTGACAGCCTCAATGGAGAGGGAGCAGAACAGGAAGGGCAGCATTCCACCCAAGAGTAGCCCGACGATGACCCTGGGGTTCATGATGTCGATGGCCTGGAGATTAGCCGCAGCCGCATAGGCGACAAAGAGCGCCAGAGCTGTCAAAGCCGCAGAACCGATGGCCAGCCCCTTGCCCATGGCCGCCGTCGTGTTGCCAATGGCGTCCAGTTTGTCGGTTATTTTGCGCACTTCCTCAGGCAGTTCGGCCATCTCAGCGATGCCACCCGCGTTGTCCGAGATGGGGCCGTAGGCGTCAACGCTGAGGGCGATGCCTGTGATGGAAAGCATGCCTACTGCAGCGCAGGCCACGCCAAACATGCCGGCGAAATAATAGCTGATGAGGGTGGAGAGACAGATGAGAAGGACAGGAATGCCCGTGGACTGCATACCCAGGGAGAGACCGGAGAGGATGACCGTGGCCGGACCCGTTTCAGAGGAGGCGGCGACGGCTTTCACAAAGCGATAGTCGCTGGACGTGTAGAT
>JAAYOR010000063.1 GCA_012520235.1 Fretibacterium sp. | reverse complement strand
CCTCCATTTTTGTGCAATTAAAAAGCGATTAGATTGTTGATTTTCTAATCGCTGTTCGTCATTCTGATTGATTTAATGTATGTTTTACTTAAGTTTTACCTATTATAGTATCGTTCCCTCCGAAAGAATATCCACATATTTTTTATATACATATTGTCTGTATCTCTTCTTTTCCTCATCTACGAGTTTTAATATGCCAAGTTCTGTTAAGTTGTCCAAAATCTTATTTACGGTTGGCTTGCTGAGATCTAATAAATCTTTTATATCATCTGCTTCTATAAATGGATGTTTCAGTAAATAATCATAAACTGAAAGCAGATTTGATATATTCCCTTTAGAAAATGAATGAATTTTTTCCGTGTCATTCTTTTTGAGTTCAACAATTTTTTGAATTGACATAATAGCATCTTCAGATATTTCGCAAATACCTTCTATGAAAAATTTAATCCATTCTTCAAAATCTCCCTTGATACGAACATTATTGAGGAGTTCATAATATTTATTCCTGTTTTTTTTGAAAAAATAACTTAAATACAAAACGGGATATTCAATTAAACCTTGTTCTTTTAAAAATAAGATAATAAGCAATCTGCCCATTCTTCCATTTCCGTTTAAAAACGGATGTATCGTTTCAAACTGATAGTGAATTAAGGCAATCTTTATCAGATTTGAAATTGTGCTATCCTCGTGCATATATTTTTCTAAATCATTGAGGCAGATATCCATCTCACTTGGTGCAGGAGGAATAAAACTTGCGTTCTTTAGTGTTGAACCTGCATGACCTATCCAATTTTGAGATTTTCTAAATTCACCCAGCATTTTTTCTTCCCCTCTGATATTAGATAACAGCACTTCATGGGTTTCTTTAATCAATCTCATACATAAAGGCAAGTCACTCAGTCTTTTGAAAGCATAGTTGGTTGCTTTGATGTAGCTGACAATTTCTTTGGTATCTTTTATTTTTTCGTTTTTCCTGTCCTTTTGCAACACATCAACAAGGGAAGCCTGTGTCCCCTCTATTTGTGAGCTGATTACAGCTTCTTTCTGGACATACATGGATACGAAAAGGTCAATATCAGGAAGCGTAATCGCCATGCCGTCTAATCTTCCCAATAGTAGATATGCTCTATTTATCAATTTATTCATGTCATCATCTATATTTATTTTTAGGTCTTTTAGATTATGAGGAATAAAGCACTCGTAGTCACTCTGCATTCTCTTTAATATTCCAGCTCTGTTATTTTCCAATTTCAAGATTATCACCTCGTAAGTTAAATTTATTTTACTTAAAGTAAGTATACTCTTTCTAAGTAAAATTTTCAAGCATTTATTTTACTTGTATGCAATATTAGACTTCTAAGTAAAATTTCTTTTCAAATAGTGATTGGCTTTTTTGCGAGTGAATTTTTAGTTGGAGAAGAAGAATATGGATATATTAGTTACGTTTGATGAAAATTATATCCAACCATTCAAAACCATGTTAAAATAGCCTATGATTAATAACCCTAATCAAAACATTACCATTTGGTTAATTCATGATAGCATTGAGGAAAAGAAGTTATAGAATTTAATTTGTTTTTGTTTATCATATGGAGCAAAGTTTGAACATATTTGTATTTCTAAAAATTATTTTGAGGATGCTAAAATAACAAAACGCTACCCGCAATCCATGTACTATAGGCTGTTAGCGCCTTTGATTTTACCGGAAACCTTGGATAAAGTTTTATATTTAGATCCGGACATTCTGATTATAAACGAATTGGACAGCCTTTGGAAAACGGAATTCCCTGAAGGGAAGTTTTATGCAGCGGCATCTCATGCGCTTGTCGGAAATCTTATAGACAATATAAATAAACTCCGTCTCGATACGGACCACTCGTATTTTAATACCGGAGTCATCCTTATGGATCTTACAGAAGCAAGAAAAATGGTCGATGCGGATGAAGTAATCAAAACCGTCAACGAGAGCAGGGATATAGAGTTAATATATCCTGATCAGGATGTATTTAACACCATGTATGGCAAATATACACTCGAAATCCCTGATGAACTCTATAATTATGACACAAGGCTTTATTCCATATACCTTTTGAACAGTGCTAACAAGCATGACTTAGATTGGGTAATATCGAATACCTGTATACTCCATTTTTGCGGAAAGAAAAAGCCGTGGAACTCTCAAGGATATAATATCTTTACGAGCCTTTATAAATATTTTATGTATAAATAAACCATGTTATATGCAGTTTCAAACGACGATTGTCAAGCGACAGTAAGAATTGACCCATGGGCGACACATAAAACTGACCCACCCCACAAGACTCGTTCATTGCGCTGGGGCATCTGTCTCATTTTTTCAGATCCCGATAAAAATTTTCTTGGACACCGAGGGCCAGCAGCAATCGCATCAACGGATCGTACTCGTAGGCCAGCAGCATCTCCTGCCCTATGCAGTTGAACTTGTGGACGAACACCCCGGAGAGGTCCCCTCTCTTTGGAACGCCAATCTCCGGAGTGTCTCTGATGACCTCAATTGCCTTGTTGGCCGCGCTCTTTTGGTTTGCATGGAGCTTTTTGTAGCTGCGTTTGAAGGCGGGCATCATGAGGATCTGCACTTGTTGTGGCATGTGGATTACTCCGGTTGAAACGGTTCGGCCAGAGCCCTATTTTGGGCTTTTGACACCAAGACATCCCGGATGAAGTCGACCGGGAGATCGGGGTTGTCCATCGCCGCTTTGCCTATTCTGGCCCAAAACTCAATCTGTCCTGAGATGGAGCGGTGCTCCGCCTCTGCCGTCCACTTTGCGGTATTGTACATCTCCTCGCTGATCTTCACGGACCTGTTGGCGACGTTTTCTGGCATCTTGCTCAACTCCTTTTCTACAAAAGTAGCACAGAGGGGGTTTGATGGCAAGAGATTTTGACGAGTCTGGCTTCGCTGTAAGGGAGGTGTAGAATAACGGCGGAGGCGGGGTGGACAAAATGATCACGGGTGAACTTCCTGGCGTTCTTTTAACGACACCGGCGCTCCTCTTTTTGAGGAGCGCCGGTTTTTTTAATACGCTGCGGATCCCGTGCAAAGCTTACAAGCTGCGGTTCGAGCATCATGTGGTATAATCGAATTATTTTTAAAAACAATTCGACCCGAGCTTTCTCGCGGGAAGAGGAGCACGGAACGAGAAAAGGGGAAGAGGGAGGACCTTTGAAGCAGCTTCGCATTGAGGAATCGGTGGGACACGTCCTGTGCCATGACGTGACGCGCATCGTCAGAGGAGAGTTCAAGGGGGCTCAGTTCCGCAAGGGGCACATCATCCGGGCCGAGGACATTCCGATGCTGCTCTCCATGGGAAAGGAGCACGTTTACGTCTGGGAGGCGACCCCCGGGACGCTCCACGAAAACGAGGCCGCCCTGCGGCTCTGCGCCCTGTGTCGGAATGAGCACATGAGCGCCGGGGAGGTCAGAGAGGGGAAGATAGAGCTGACCGCGGACTGTGCGGGGCTCTTCCGCGTGGATTCACAGCGGCTTTTCCAGGTCAACATGCAGGATGAGCTCATGATCGCGACAAGGCGCGGAGGGAGTGCGGTCGAGGCGGGCGACAAGCTGGCCGGAATGCGCGTTATCCCGCTGGTCATTGAGGAAAGCAAACTGGCCGAGGCTGAACGCCTTGCAGGGAAGGCGCCGCTCCTGGAGCTCCTGCCCTACAAGCTAAAGACTGTGGGCGCCGTTATAACCGGGAGCGAGGTCTACCACGGCCGCATCCAGGACGCCTTCACCCCCGTGCTGGAGGAGAAGCTGGCACGCTTCGGCATGGTCTTGGCCGCACGACGCGTCTCTGACGATGGGCTGGAGAACGTCGCAGCCGCCATCGCCTCCGTCCGGGCCGAGGGCGTGGACGTGGTGTTCTGCACCGGCGGCATGAGCGTGGACCCGGACGACAACACCTCCGGTGCCATCAGAGCGAGTGGCGCAAAGGTCGTCTCCTACGGGGCCCCCGTGCTACCGGGAGCGATGTTTCTGCTGGGCTACTACGACGACGGGACTCCCGTCATGGGGCTGCCTGGCTGTGTGATGTACGCGCGCGCCACGGTCTTTGACCTGCTCCTGCCCTTCGTCGCCGCAGGAGTGCGGCTGACGAAGCCCGACGTCGCCTCCCTGGGGGACGGCGGCCTCTGCCTGGGCTGCTCCCCCTGCCGTTACCCCATATGCCCCTTTGCAGGCGGGCCGGGCCGTTGAGGCCAAATTGAGAAAGCATCAACTAAATCAACATTTTCTCCAGCTTTAGCCTAACCCAAAAAGTACGGCCAGTCCCGTCCTGCATCCTGGCCTCTTTTACAGGTTCTGCTTTAATCCTATTTCAATTTTGGAGGTCATGTTATCATGCGGGGAAAAATGCTGTCTGCGTTTCTGACTTTCGCCCTTTGCTGTTCCCTTGTTCCGGCCGTTTTTGCTGCCCCCACGGAGGTCATCGCCTTTGCCGCTGCCTCCATGACCGAGACGCTCAACCAGATAGCCGAGCTTTATAAAAAATCGGACCCGAGCGTCAAGCTGGTTTTCAACTTCGACTCATCCGGTACCCTCAAGACCCAGATCCAGGAGGGAGCCGACTGCGACGTGTTCATCTCGGCCGCCCAGAAGCAGATGAACCAGCTGGACATTGAGTCCGATCAGAACCCCGACGGGCTGGACTTCGTGGCGCCCGGAACGCGCTTCAACCTGCTTGAGAACAAGGTCGTCCTGATCGTCCCCAAGGAGAACCCCGCCGGGGTCAAAAGCTTTGAGGACATCGGGAGCGAATCTGTCAAGCTGATCGCCCTGGGCAACGACGACGTGCCCGTGGGGCAGTACTCCCGCGAGATCCTCACCAACATGGGGATTTGGGATTCGATCCAGAGCAGGGTCACCTTTGGGAGCAACGTCAAGGAGGTGACCACTCAGGTGGCCGAGGGCGCCGTGGACTGCGGTATCGTCTACGCGACGGACGCTCACTCCGCAGGACTGGAGGTCGTGGCAGAGGCCCCGGCGGAGGCGCTCAAGACCCCTGTGGTCTACCCCGCGGCCGTGATGAAGAGCTCCAAAAACCCCAAGGCCGCGCAAAGCTTCCTCTCCTACCTGAAAGGCTCCGACTGCACCGCCATCTTCAAGTCCGTCGGGTTCTCCAAACCCTAGCAAACCGGCAAAATTCTCAAAAATCTATAAAGAAGTCCTTGTCGGGAGAAATTGGCCTGTGAGCCTGTCCTATCTGCAAAAGGAGGTCGTCTCGTGGACTGGTATCCGCTCTGGAACTCACTGCGCATCGCCGCGATCGCGACCGTCATCACCTTTTTCCTCGGCGTTTTTGCGGCCTATCAGATTGCAAAGCTGCCGAGGCTCCTCAAGGGAGCGCTGGACGTCGTCCTGACCCTCCCTCTGGTCCTCCCGCCGACGGTGGTCGGGTACCTTCTGCTCTGTCTTTTGGGGCCCCGGCGCATCTTCGGCTCCTGGGTGTTCCAGACCTTCGGGGTGAAGATGGTCATGACCTGGTGGTCCGCCATCTTCGCGACGGCTGTCGTGGCGTTCCCTCTGATGTACCGCACCGCGCGCGGTGCGTTTGAATCCTTCGACCCGACCCTGGCCGACTCCGGTCGGACCCTCGGTCTCTCCAACACCTATATCTTCTGGCGCATCCGGCTCCCCTGCTGCAAGCAAGGCATCCTGGCCGGGACCGTCCTGGCCTTCGCGCGCGCCCTCGGCGAATACGGCGCCACCAGCATGATAGCGGGCTATACCCCCGGCCGCACCGCGACCATCTCCACCACCGTCTATCAGCTGTGGCGCACCAACGACGACGCTGGTGCGCTCCGGTGGGTCCTCGTGAACATCGCCATCTCCTTTGTGGTCCTGATGACCGTCAACCTGCTGGAGCGCAAAAAAGTCGTCCCACGCCGGGAGGAGCTATCATGAGCCTCTCCGTCTCCATCTCCAAGAGCTTTGGGCCTGGCGGCTTCCACCTCGACGCGCATTTTGAGGCCCAAGACGGCATCCTGGCTTTGCTGGGCGCCTCCGGGTGCGGCAAGAGCCTGACGCTCAAGTGCATCGCCGGGATAGAAACACCCGACTCCGGGCGCATCGTGCTGGACGGTCGGGTCCTGTTCGACTCCGAACGGCGAGTTAACCTGACCCCTCAGGAGCGCAGGGTTGGCTACCTGTTCCAGCAGTACGCCCTCTTCCCCAACATGACCGTCGCTCAAAACATCGCGGCCGGTCTGAAGGGCGGGGGGAGAAAACGCAGCGCCGAGGCTGTGGCCGATTACGTCCGCAGGCTGCATCTGAGTGGCCTGGAGGGATTGCGACCCCATCAGCTTTCAGGAGGGCAGCAGCAGCGCGTCGCCCTGGCTCGGATACTGGCCTCAAAGCCCCACGCCATCCTGCTGGACGAGCCCTTTTCAGCCCTGGACAGCTACCTCAGATGGCAGCTTGAGATGGAGTTGGCCGATCTGCTGGCCACCTTCCAAGGCACTGTCCTGTGGGTCTCCCACGATCGTGATGAGATCTACCGGAACTGCGCGGACGTCTGTGTGATGGACAGGGGACGCTGCGACCCCGTGACCCCGACGGCTGAACTCTTCCGGAGGCCTCAAACTCTCGGGGCCGCACGACTGGTGGGGCTTAAAAACCTCTTCAAAGCTCAATCCGCCCGTGAAGGAGGGCTCTTCCTCCCGGAGCTTGGGGCCGTCCTCCCGGCCCCTGCCCTTGAGGAAGGGGTCACTCACGTCGGCATCGACGCGCGCACCCTGCGCCCCGCAGCTCCGGACGAGCCGGGCCTGACTTGCCGCGTCGTCCGCATCACGGAGGAAAAGGAGCACACCATCTATATGCTGGAACCTGAGAACGTCCGGAGCCCGGCCTCGGCCTCAACCTCAGCCTCAGTAAAACTCCGCATGGAGCAACCCCGGGAAGCCCGGCTCCCTGCCCCCTCCGCAAAGGGCGAGCTCCTGCGCGTGTCCGTGGACCCAGGGGACATCCTGCCTCTGAGGAGCTGAGCAGGATCGCGTCAGCTTTTCACTTTTCAATTCGCTTTTTATCTTGATTAGGAGGGTTTGATGATGAGCCCCAAACCGTTCACTGCAGCGGAGAGGAGAAGAGGGAGGCCCCCTGTGAAGCAGCTTTGCATTGAGGAGTCGATGCGCGTTATCCCGTTGGCCATTGAGGAGAGTAAACTGGCTGAGGCCGAGCGCCTTGCAGAGAAGACGCCGCTCCTGAAGCTTCTGCCCTTCGTCTTCACAGGAGTGCAGCTGACGAAGCTCGACGTCGCCTCCCTGAGGAACGGCGGCCTCTGCCTGAGCTGTGCTCCCCCCTGCCGCTACCCCATTATGCCCCTTTGCGGGCGGGGGCGGGCCGTTGAGGGGGGGAGAAAGCCCCCTTCCGCTTGAAAAAAGGCAGGAGGTTCGGTATACTTTTTATGATCCCCCGTTGCGGGGGCTCAGTCCTGTGCGGCAAATGCCCGTGAACCCTGTCAGGCCCGGAAGGGAGCAGCAGTAAGCGGTGTCATTTGGGTGCCACGGGGTCGCTGGGTTCCCGCATCGGGGGATTTTTTGTTCTTTTCAGTAGCTTTTGTGAATCAGCAGGCTCTGTGAAAGAGCCTTTATTTTTTGTATAATATGTTTTAAAAGCTGCATTCAGGGAACGGAGGATGTACATGTCTGAAAGACTGGAAAAGGTGATTGGTGAGCGGCTTTCAAAGGATAAAAATACCCGTTGCTACTGGTGGGATGGGAATTGGCACTCGGCAGGGGACTGTCTGGCCCTGGCGGACGACTGTGAGCGCACTTTAAAAGAAGCCGGCTTCACGGAAGGGCAGAGGCTGGTCGTCATGATGAAGAACTCTCCCATGATCGTGGGCCTCTCCCTGGCCTGCTGGAGGTTGAAGGGGGCCATCTGCCCTCTCAACGCGGCAGCAGGGATGGACTCCCTCACCGGAACGCTGAAGCTGATAGATCCCTTTGCCGTGGTGCTCTCCAACAGCATCAAGAAGGAGACGCGGGAGGCGCTGGAGGCCCAGGGGTACCTCTGCGTCACCTGTCCGCCCGACGGCCCTTTGCCCGCTTTCAAGGGCAGGGCGACTGTACCGGAGTCCTCCGAGATGGCGGTGATATTCGCCACGTCGGGCACCACCGGGCTGCCGAAAGCCGTCCCCCTGACACACTCCAACCTTCTGGACAATTGCAATCGCGTCTGGAAAGCGGTAACCCCCCTGGAGGAGGGCGACGTCTTTCTCAACGTCCTGCCAAACTTCCACTCCTTCGGCTATACGGCTGCTACAATCCTTCCCCTAGTCAAGAGGATGGGTCAGGCCATCGTCCCGGGGTTCCTGCCGCCTCAGGCGGCCATAAAGGCCATCGCCGAGGCGCCCGTGACTGTCCTGTTTGCCGTCCCCACCATCTTCGCCTACCTGTTTGGGGCTCTGGATAAGGGGAGCCTGCCGAAGGAGACCTTTGCCCACGTCAAGCTGATGATCTCAGGCGGGGACCGTCTGCCCCCCAACCTACACGACCTTGCTATCAAGCACCTTGGCATGGACGTGGTAGAGGGCTACGGGATCACGGAGACCTCGCCGATCGTGGCGGTGAATCGCAACTATGAGACTCACCGGGCCGGCACGGTCGGCCCGCTGCTGGAGGGTTATGAATACCAGCTCCGCACGCGCGAAGGGGAGATAACCGACGGAAATGAGGGTGTGTTGTGGCTGAAGGGCCCCTCAGTGACACCGGGCTACTTCCGTGCGCCCGAGCTGACGGCAAAGCGTTTTGACGGCCCCTGGTTCAACTCTGGCGACTATGTGCGCATGGAAGATGGCTACCTCAGCATCCTGGACCGTGTGACGGATATCATCATCGTGGGCGGCTTCAACGTCTACCCTCAAGAGGTGGAACGCATTCTGGTGTCGCACCCGGCCGTCCGGACGGCCATAGTCGTGGGGGAGCCCAGCCCCTCCACGGGCGAGATCCCAAAAGCTTTCATCCAGAAGCAGGACGGGGCGGAGGTCACGGAGCGCGACCTGATTCGGTTCTGTAAGGAGCGCCTGGCCCACTTCAAGGTCCCGCGCGACATTGAGTTTGTGGACGAGTTCCCTGTCTCAGGGACGGGGAAGATCCTGCGCCGCGTACTGCGCGAGTGGACCCACAAGGGGCATTGACCATGAGGCTTGCCACGTTCAACGTCAACTCAGTCCGGACCCGTATGCCCATTTTACAGCGTTGGCTGCCGGAGTCCGGGACGGACCTGCTCTTTCTTCAGGAGACCAAGGTGGTGGACGCGGATTTTCCGGCCGAGCCCTTTGAGGCCATGGGCTACAAGGTCTGGTTCAGGGGCGAGAAATCCTACAACGGCGTGGCGGTCGTCGCACGGGAGGGGCTGGACGTCTCCGTAGCTTTTGGTTTTGAGGACGGAGAGGATCCCGACTTTGCGACGCGCGTTGCCCTTGCTCGGACGGGCGCTCTGACGGTCCTGAACACTTATGTCCCCCAGGGTAAGTCCATTGACCATCCTGACTTTGAGGTGAAAAAAAGCTTCCTGGACCGAACCCGGAAGATCATTGAGAGGGAAAAAGGAGCGCTCTTCGCCTGGGTTGGCGACCTGAACGTCGCCCCCACCGAGGCGGACGTCACGAACCCGGGCAACAAAAAAAATCATGTGTGCTTCCATATCTCCATAAGGGAGCATTTTGACCGGACGGCGGAGGGCTTGTCCGACGTGCTGCGCCTCTTTCGGCCTGAGCCTGGGGAGTACACTTTTTTTGATTATCGCGTGAAGGACGCTCTGGCGCGCAACATCGGCTGGAGAATCGACCACGTTCTGGCCACACCCTCCCTGGTCGAACGGGCTCGGGACAGTTTTGTGGATCGGGAGCCCCGCGGCTGGGAAAGACCCTCGGATCACACGCCCCTGCTTGCGGATTTCGACCTCTGAGGAAGGGCATGAGGCCGATCATCCTGGGGCAGGACGCGCCCGTATCCGACCGGGAAAATCCTCCGGGGCTGGCGGGTTTCTCCTGCCCCTCGGAGGACGACGTGTTGTACGGCAGCGTTTACTATGCCGAGGGAAAGAACAGCCCGACGGTGGTCCTGTGCCACGGCTTCCCGGGGGCGGAGAAGAACGGTGACCTGGCGCAGGTGCTACGCCAGGCCGGTTTCAACGTGGTGCTCTTCTCGTATCGCGGGGCATGGGGGAGCCGGGGCGCCTTCTCCTTCTCAGGGGTGGCCGTGGACGCCTGCAACGTGGTCCGCCACATCCTTCGAGGCAAGGCCCCTTGGCCTGAACGCTTTGGTGACCGCGTCGTCCTGGTGGGTTTCAGCATGGGCGCTTTCGCCGCTCTGCGGGCCTCGCGCATCCTGGGGACCGCTGTGCGTGATGTAGCCCTGCTGGCAGTCTGGAACATTGGGCGGGAGGTGAAGCGCAGCCTGACGGACCCGGAAACGCGAAGCCGCATTGACGCGCTCCTGTTGGGGGCGGGCTGCCTCGCCGGCGTCAGTCGGGCCTCGCTCTGGAACGAGCTCCTCAGGAATCCGGAGGAGTTTGATTTGCGTTTTGACGCCACTGCCTGTGGCGATAAGCGCATCCTGATGGTGGATGCGGAGGAGGATCGGGAGGTTTTGCCTGAGGAGAGTCGGAGACCCCTGGCGGAGATGCTGCGTCGCGTCGGAGCTTCGCTGACAGAGCGGATGCTGCCCGGCGACCACGCCTTCTCCGCACAGCGCTGGTCATTGGCACGGCTCCTTCTGAACTGGCTGGAGGAGGGGGGCTATTAGTGATCCCGGGGCCTCAGGAGGCGACCGGCTCTTTGGGGCCGTTTTTGTTAAAGGCCCGAATGCCGTGTGTGTTCGGTGAGCATACGAGAAAAAAGGGCTGGCATCTCTGCCTGCCCTTTTTTCATTGAGGGGGTGTCAAAACGACCAAACAAAAACGAGGGGGTGCCAACTTCACTCCAGAGAACAGTATCCGGGAGATCTCATGGATTTGGCAGTTCTTGTTTGTTCTGACAAACATTATACCTTGCTTCCCCCTTCTGTCAAGTCTTTTTTAAGGCTTTTTTAAGCTTTTCGAGTTTCTTCTAAAAAACTTTTCGCGGCAATTCCTTGTGGAATCTTGTGGCCTTTTACGATATGAGCTTTTGCACCGTCTCAGCCTGTCACGCAGCCCGGGACTGAGCCCGCTCCGCACTCCCTGTGGAGGGGCAGTTCAGGAGGGAAGAAGCCTCAGGAAGGCTGGAGCGTAACTGCGCGGTCTTTAAGAGGTGAGGGCATGCTCGACAGGCTTTTCAAGCGAATTTCCAGAGCCTGCCCCGAGACCTTGTAGAGGCGCTTCAGGGTCATGGCGTCGTAACGAAGCCTATCGTGCAATATCAGCTCGCGCGGCATCAGAAGCTGGGCCGCAAAGCAGTCCGCCTGGCGCTCCAGCTCCTCCCGAAACGAGGTACTGTGAACAGGGGGATGCCGCAGCACAAAGTGCCCCAGCTCGTGGGCGATGGAAAAGCGTGCCCTGCCCTGGGGAAGGGAGGAATTCACGAGGATCACTCCCTTCCCCCTGCGCCTGACAAAAATAGCACCAAAAGCCGTGCAGGGCTGCGAGTAGACCTCGACGTCCAGGAAACGGCAGACGACCCCTAAATTGACGGGAGGGGCCTTCATCAGAGGCAGAGTGTGGCTCAAAAGAGTTTGCACAGCAAAAAAATCCTGCATTTCTTGCATGCTCAACCATCCTGCTTTGATTCAACACCCCAACGATGCAGCATGGGGCCAGGCTCCAGGGGGCATAACGCAGATAATAACGCTGCGTCGGGACAATGCTGTGCAAGCACTTTCAAAAGTCCTCTCCCAGGCGTTTAGCTTTGAGGGTCTCCTCCGCAAACCCCAAGGCCAGCTTCAGGCTTGTGGAGATGAACTTCCAGTCCTCGTCCGTCATCTTCTCCGAGTTGCGCACAAAGCGGCGCAGATAGATCTCAAGCTGAGGATCGTTCTCCAGAGTGCGCAGGACAAAGGCCTTTGCCTCATGCCCCAGCTCTCCGCCACCGCTTCGGCTTCTGGTCTCAAGCCCCAGGAGCTCATGGACGTCGCACTCCAGGACCTCCGCGAGCGCGACCAGCATCTCCGAGCTCGGCCCCTTCGTACTGGACTCAATGCGGCTGATGTTCGCCTGAGTCAGCCCCAGGCTCCTCGCTACCTCCTCCTGGTTCAGCCCCAGCTCTCGACGTCTGGCTTTAATGTTGGCGCCGATAGATGCCATCTTCAGTACCCCCCCTCTTCTAAAACGGCTCAAAGCAAGGCCGAATTCCTCTGCCTTCCTACTCTATGCATTATAAGATAAAAAATAAAATAAAAAAACTGATGCGGTTTTTTCTGCTTTAAATGTTACAGTTTCATCACAGTTCTATCCGGAAGCACTCGTTTATCCATCAAACAAAAGCTGCCGGTGAGCGTCAACCCGTGAGGGACAGAGCGACAGATGGACAGAGCAAGGCAATTCAAATCAGCGGTTCACACCATCGTTTTATTGCTTTCCTTATCGTACAATACCGGTGTTGAAACGTGGAAAATTGTACTTATCGCACAATATGACAGTCGGATCTCAGCCTGAGCCCCGCAGGGCGGACGGCAGCCGCAGCAACAGAGGGCTGTATTTAGCAAACTTATTGCCAGGAGGTTGCCCAGCCTGCAGCAGGGGTCTGTATTTCAAAGAAGGGAGCAAACTCATGAGCAGAAACACCAAGGCATCCAGAAGACCTCCACAAAAAAGAGGTGGAGGTTTTCGTCGCGTTCTTCTCGTCCTCCTCGGCGTCATCGCGGTGGCTGGAGGAGTTCTTGCAGTCGTGGACATCGCGGGCCCGACGATCGTGAGCCTGGCCCAAAACTTTGCCCGGGACGAGCTGGGTATGAACCTGGCCGTGGGCAGCGTGAGAGGGAACCCCATCCGAGGCTACCACCTTGAGGAGATAACTCTCTCCGCGCAGGACGGCCGCAGCATCTTCTCCGCCGCCTCTCTCAGCGGGAACATCAACTTCGCCTCACTCTTCCGGGGCGCGCCGCGCCTTTCCCGCCTGGCCATCGGTGGGGTGGACATGGACCTCGACACCTTCATCGGAGAGCTATCGAAGCTGAAGCTGCCCGAGCAGCAGAGCGAGACCTCGGAGATCCCCATTGATATATTCAGCCTCCAGGACAGCCGTTTCACCTCCCGCTGGGGCGAGGTCTCCGTGCAGGACATCTCCGCCCAGCTGGACGGCCCTCAGACCCGTCTCAACGTGAAAAGCGCGGTCAACGGGATCCCCGTCGCAGGGCCGCTGGACCTCACCATCAAAGGCAAGACCCTGGGGCTCAACCGGATGGACCTCTCCTTCGGCAAGGGGAGCCTCACCGCGGCAGGGGTTCTGCGCCCCGTCTCCGAGACCGATCGCACCACCGAGCTGGACTTTCAGGGCTCGCTCAAGGGCATCGACCTCAAGGAGGTCACAGCGCTCTGGCCGGCCTTCCTCAAGGCCGACGACTACGACGGACAGGCGGACGCGGACTTCACCGTCAAGGGGACGGGGAGCTCTCCTGTCATCTCGCTCAACCTTAAGTATCAGGGCAGAAAAGCTGGGGGCTACCCTCTGGAGCGCCTCCTGACCCGCGCCCGCTATGCCGAGAACCGACTGAGCCTTGAGGACATCGACGCCTCAGCCCTGGGCGTGCCTCTCACGGGCTCTGCAGCTCTGGCCATGCGGCCAGGCGAGACGCCGTCCATCATGCTTAAGCTGGCGGGACAGGACGCACCCCTGGGCGAGCTCTCTAAGTTCCTCCCGGCCCTCGGCGGGGTCCAGGGCGAGGTGCGATCCTTCACGGCCGAGGTTCACGGCCCCACCAACGCGCTCTCCGGGACCATTGAGCTCTCCGCCCCCAGGGTGGCTGCACAGGGTAAATCCCTCTCCGACATCGCACTTCAGATCAAGCTGGCCCAAAGCGACACTGCCAGCGTCAGCGGTAAGTTCTTCTTTGAGGACGCGCAGGGCTATATCCAGGGCTCCATCGCCTCCATCCTGAGCGCCCCTCAGCTGAACCTGACCGTGAAGCTGCTGAAGCTGGACGTCAAACGGATAGCCGACCTCATCCCCGACTCAGGGTCATATGGCCTGGCAGGGATGCTGGACATCTCCGTCGCCATCCAGGGCCCGGCAGGCGCCCCCCGTTTCTCAGGGACCCTCTCCAGTCCGGAGTTCAAGGCCCAGGGCCAAACCGTGGTCAACCCGTCGGTCTCCTTCGCCTACGACAAGGCTGTCCTGACCATCCAAAAGAGCAGCGGCTCCCTGAACGGAATGCCCGCCCAGCTGAACGGGACCATCGGCCCTCTGACAGCCAAGGCCGTGCCCCTGAACCTGACGGCACAGCTCACCCTGAATCCGGAGACCCTGAAGACCTTTGTCCCGGACATCGCCTCCTATCAGCTTAAGGGTGAGGTCCGAGCCGGGGTGAAGCTTACGGGGGCACTCCCCAGGCCGGACATCAGCCTCGTGGCTTCCTCCCCCGCCCTGTCCGCTCTGGGGCAGCTCGACGTCAAAAACCTGGAGGTCTCCACCGCTCTGGGCGGAGACCTATCCAAGCTCGACAAGCTCGACGTGAGCCTCCGGGCAGATGCTCTCAACTTCGGAGGAATAGGGTTGCAGGCCTTCTCGGGCTCCCTCAGGAAAGACGGGGATAAGCTTAACCTCCCCGCCCTCTCCGCGCGCAGCGGGTCCGGGACGATATCCGGGTCCGGCTCAGCACTGCTCGGCAAAAGCCCCAGCCTGGACCTCGCTTTTGACCTCAACCAGCTGGACCTCGCTTTTGACCTCAACCAGCTGGACCTCGCCCCTCTGGCGAAGTCCGGAGGGCTCTCGGTCCCCTTGGCCGGCCTCCTCAGCGGCAAGCTGGAGGTGAAGGGCCCATCCGACAACCCGAACTTCGCCTTCAAAGGACAGTCGAGCTCCCTGTCGGTCCAGGGCTTCACCTTCTCCAACGTCACGGCCGACGTCTCGGGCACAAGTGAGCAGCTCAAGCTGAACTCCCTCAAGGCCTCTCTGGGCTCCTCGCCTCTCTCCGCGTCCGGCATGATTCATATGAAGCCCTCGCTGAAGGCGGACCTCGCCCTCTCCGGGAGCAACCTGGACCTGGCGGCTCTCACCTCAGGGGTCCCGGACCTGAAGGGACAGCTCAAGGGCCAGGCAGATCTCACTTTCAACGTCTCCAGTACCACCGGGGGGAATAGCGGCTCCGGGGAGCTCACCGTGCCCGACTTGGAGGCCTACGGGCTCAAGCTCTCCAATGTGCTCTTGCCCCTGTCCCTTGAGGGCTCCACCCTCAAGTCCCAGGGCGGGACCGCCGGTTTCTACGGCGGCTCTCTCTCGAACTCCCTGACTCTCGACCTCGCGACCCTGAAGTTCTCCAATGCCCTCAAGGCCGAGGGGGTTGATGTCGACCTTCTGACTCAGGATGCCGCAGGAGGGCTGAAGGGACGCGTGACCGGGAAGGGCACTCTCTCCATGAACCTGAACGGCTCAATGGGCGACTACTCCGGGACGGGAGAGTTCTCCATGGGCGCGGGCGGGCTCAGCAAGTTCAAGGGTCTGGACATCGTGACGAGGCTCTATGGAGTTGACGCCATCCGCTACGTCAAGGTCCATGCTCCTCTGGAGCTGCGCACGGGACGCCTGATCCTCAAAAAGGGCTCCCAGGCCACGGCACCCGAGGGGGATCCGCTCTACCAGTTTGCGCGCATCACCGAGGACGCCTCCGTCACCTTTGACAAGAAACTCTATATCCCGGCGGACGGCAGGGTGAACTTCCAGCTGATCAACGCCCTCGCCGGCGGAGCCCTTGGAGGGGCCTCCTCGCTCCTGGAGGGCGGGATCAAACAGCTCAGCTCCGGGGCCGGGCTGGAGGGGCTCCTGAAGGGCGACCTCGCTGGCGGTCGGGAGGGAGGAGCCAGTGCAGACTTCCGCGACGTCTCCGTCAAGGTGACGGGCTTCTTTGACAAGCCCTCCGTCACGCTGGTGAAGGTCGGGCCATCCTCTCAGCAGGCCGAACAACTGCCCGAAAAAGCGGCCCCGGCTCAGGAGCAGCCTGCAAAACCCGCCGACGCAGTGGACGCCGTCAAGGACAAGCTCCGTGACGCCATCATTCCACAGCAACAAGCTCCTCAGCAGCAGCCGGAGACCTCGCAGCCTGAAGAACAAAAACCTCAGAAAAAGGCGGAGGACATGATCAAGGACGCCATCCGGGACGCTATCGCCCCGCAAGAGCAGACCCCTCAGGGAGCTCAGCAGGAGCCACAACAGCCCGAGGCCTCGCAGCCTGAAAAAAAGGCGGAGGACATGATCAAGGACGTCATCCGGGACGCCATCGCCCCGCAGCAACAGGCCCCTCAGCCTCCTCAGGAACCTCAGCCGCAACAGCCGGAGGCCGCGCCTCAGGAACAGAAGCCCCAGGAGCAGGAAGAGCCGCAATCCCTTGAGGATCAGCTCAAGAAAAAGCTGGGCGACGAGCTGAAGAAGATTTTCTAAGTCAGGTTCTCAAGCTGAACGCAACTCTTGATTGTAAAATGAACGCCGGAGATGACGCCATAATGTCTGAACATTTGGCAGTTGTTTTCCGGCGTTGCTATGATCCTGCCCCTTATGCGCCCGCCCTTGCCGAGCTCAACGTGAACATCCCTTCCCTCAAGACAACGCGAGGATGAGGTGATATAATTATGAAACAGGGTTTTTGTCCCGTCTGACGTCCTCCTCTCGGGGACTTTTTTCATGTTCTGCAAAATCATGCCCTCACGGCGGGGCCGCACGGAGTTGATGTCCATTGACCCGCTACATCCTGAGAAGGCTCCTCATGATGATCCCGGTGTTGCTCGGGGTCACGTTTATCGTGTTCTTTATCCTGGCGCTGACGCCGGGGGACCCCGCGGCCATCGTCCTTGGAGACGGCGCGACCCCCGAGCTTCTGGCCCAGACGCGGGAGGAGCTGGGCCTGAACCACCCAATCGTCGTCCGTTACTTCCTTTACATGAAGAACGCCCTTCAGGGGGATCTCGGCGTCTCCTACCGCAACAAGATCGACGTCATGGACACGGTGCTGGACCGTTTTCCGGCCACCTGCATCCTGGCGCTGGCGGGCATCTTTGTGGCACTGCTAATAGGCATCCCCACCGGGATCATCTCGGCGAAACGCCAGTACACCCTTTTGGACTACTCCACCACCGTGCTCTCCCTCATAGGCGTGGCTATGCCCAACTTCTGGTTCGGGCTCGTCGTCGTCCTGATCTTCTCGCTCAGGCTCGGGTGGCTTCCCTCCCAGGGGATGGGCGAGGGTCTCGTGCCGCTCCTCAGGAGCCTCGTGCTCCCGGCACTGACGCTGGGCACGGGCTGCGCCGCCACCATCGTCCGCATGACGCGCTCGTCCATGCTGGAGGTCATCCGGCAGGACTACATCAGCACGGCGCGCTCCAAGGGCATCTCGGAGCACCTCGTCACCACCCGGCACATGATGCGCAACGCGCTGATCCCGATAATCACGGCGGTCGGACTCCAGTTCGGGCACCTGCTGGGCGGTGCAATGCTCACGGAGACCATCTTCTCCTGGCCGGGGCTCGGGCGCCTGATGGTGGAGTCCATCAAGTCCAAGGACATGCCGCTCGTGCTGGGGTCGGTGATCTTCCTCGCGGTCATGTTCTCGCTGGTCAACCTGGCGGTCGACATCATCTACGCGTTCGTCGACCCGCGGATCAAGTCCCAGTTTCAGGGACGGTGAGGGGACATCATGGACGGCAAACCATGCTGTGGCTGGCGTCAACGCCAGCCACAAAAAAGACGGTGAGGGAACATCATGGACGACAAACTCCTTGAATTTATTGAACCCATTGAATCCACTGAATCTACAACCTCGCGGGAAGGGCGCACCCTCTGGCAGGAGGCATGGCGCCGGTTCCGCAAGAATAAGCTGGCCTTGCTGTCATTGGCCTTTCTGCTGCTGCTGGCGGCCATAGCCGTCGTCACCATCGTGTGGGATATCGCCGACGACCAGGCCTTCTACAACGCGCGCGTCATCAAGCAGAACCTGAGGCTCAAGTTGAAGGGTCCCAGCGCCGCGCACCCTTTCGGGCTCGACGAGTTCGGCCGGGACATGTTTTTGAGGATGCTCTGGGGCATCCGCTACTCCCTGTTCATGGGCACGGCCGCCATCGCCTTCTCCACGCTGCTGGGCGCAGCCATCGGTGCCGTGGCAGGCTACTACAAGCAGGCGGACAACGTCCTGATGCGGGCCATGGACATGTTGCTGGCCATCCCCTCAATGCTCCTGGCCACAGCAATCGTCGCGGCACTGGGTCCCGGGCTCATCAACGTCCTCATCGCCATCAGCATCGCCTACGTTCCTACCTTCGCTCGGACGGTGCGGGCCTCGGTCCTCACCATCAAGGAGCAGGAGTTCATCGAGGCGGCCCGGTCGCTCGGCGCCAGCGACTTCCGCATCATCACCAAGTACATCGTGCCCAACTCCCTGGCTCCGCTCATCGTGCAGTCCACGCTGGGGGTCGCCGGGGCTATTCTCTCCATCGCCGGGCTGAGTTTCCTGGGGTTGGGCATCCAGCCCCCGACACCGGAGTGGGGCTCCATGCTCTCCAACGCACGCACCTACATCCGCGACGCGTGGCACATCACGCTGATCCCCGGGCTCGGCATCATGCTCACCATCCTGGCGCTCAACCTCGTCGGCGACGGGCTGCGGGACGCGCTGGACCCCAAGCTGAAGAGCTGAGGCGACCGATATGAACGCAAACAAGGAAAAACTGCTGGATATAAAGGACCTGGTCATCCGCTACGAGACCGACGACGGCGTCGTGGCCGCGCTGAACTCCGTGACGCTCTCTCTGATGCGGGGCCGGACCCTGGGCGTGGTGGGCGAGGGCGGTGCGGGCAAGACGACGCTGGCCAAGGGCATCCTGCGTCTGATCCCCGCCCCGCCGGGCCGCATCGTCTCCGGACAGGTGCTGTTCGAGGGGCAGGACCTTCTGCGCCTCTCGGAGACCGAGATGCGGCGCGTCCGCGGGCAGAGCATCTCCATGATCTTTCAGGACCCGATGACGAGCCTCAACCCTGTCATGACCGTCGGCGACCAAATAATGGAGGTCATCCAGGCCCATAAAAAGCTCTCGCGCCGCGCCGCGCGCACCGAGGCCGCAGCCATGCTTGAGACCGTCGGGATCCCGAGCGAGCGTGCAAGCGAGTACCCGCACCAGTTCTCCGGCGGGATGAGGCAGAGGGTCGGCATTGCCATCGCGCTGGCCTGCTCGCCCGCGCTCCTGATCGCCGACGAGCCGACCACGGCGCTGGACGTCACCATCCAGGCGCAGGTGCTGGACATGATCCGGGAGCTCAAGACGAAGCTCAACACGTCCGTCATGCTCATCACCCACGACCTGGGCGTGGTCGCCCAGAACTGTGACGCCGTGGCCATCCTCTACGCCGGGACGGTCATGGAGTACGGCACGTTGCGGGACGTGTTCAAGGACCCGCGTCACCCCTACACGCTGGGGCTCCTGGGCTCCATCCCAAGCCTTGACACCCGGGTCGACCGGCTCCGACCCATCAAGGGCCTGATGCCGGACCCGACGAACCTGCCCCCGGGCTGCCCCTTCTCGCCACGCTGTCCACACTGCTCTTCAGCCTGTGTGACGGCGCTTCCGGACCTCGTCGGCGTGGGCGGCGAGCATACAGTGCGCTGCGTGCTTGCGAAAGGAGGCGCACTATGAGCGAATTGCTGAAGGTCGTCGGTCTGAAAAAATACTTCCCCACGCGAGCCGGGACGCTCCACGCGGTGGACGATGTGAGCTTCTCCATCCGAGCGCGAGAGACGCTGGGCGTGGTGGGCGAGTCCGGGTGCGGCAAGTCCACACTGGGCCGCGCCATTCTGCGGCTCCACGAGCCCACGGAAGGAGAAGTATGGTTCGAGGGCCAAAACATCCTGACCTATGACGCCTCGCGGCTCAAGCAACTACGCCGCGAGATGCAGATAATCTTCCAGGACCCCTTCGCCTCCCTCAACCCCCGGATGACGGTGTCCGAGACGATCACGGAGGCCCTGTTGATCCAGGGGCTCTTCTCGAAGCGCGACCGGGTTGCGCTCTCCCGGCGCGTCCGGGAGATGATGGGGCTGGTCGGCCTCTCCGAGCGTCTGATCAACGCCTACCCGCACGAGCTGGACGGGGGACGCCGTCAGCGGATCGGCATCGCCCGTGCGCTCTCGCTCTCGCCAAAGTTCATCGTCTGCGACGAGCCTGTCTCCGCGCTTGACGTCTCCATCCAGGCGCAGATCCTGAACCTCATGCAGGACCTTCAGAGGGACCTGGGGCTCACCTACCTCTTCATCACACACGACCTCTCCGTCGTCAAGCACCTCTCGAACGACATCGCCGTCATGTACCTGGGCCGGATGGTGGAGAAAGCCCCCGCAGATGAACTCTTCGCCAATCCTCGGCACCCTTACACGCGGGCACTCCTCTCCGCTATTCCCGTGCCGGACCCGGACTTCGCCACGGAGCGTATCCTCCTGCGGGGAGAGGTCACCTCGCCCGTGGACCCCGCGCCCGGCTGCCGCTTCGCCGGTCGGTGTCCTCACGTCACCCCGGAATGCACAGCACGGGACGTCCCCCTTGTTGAGCTCGTGCCGGGGCACCTCTGCGCGTGCATCCTACACAAAAAGTACGAAAAGGCATAACGACATAACCCGGCCGACGCGCCGGTTATGTAATCTATCTATATCAGGAGGTCAACGATGAAACGATTTTTGTCAGCACTTCTCGTCGCGTCACTATTCCTCACGAGCGCGCCCGCGATTGCGGGGGCGGAACATAAGGACACCTTGATCTGGGCTCAGGGTGCGGACGTCACCTCCCTGGACCCCCACATCGGCAAGGAGACGCCCGCCGTCATGGTGACAAACCAGATCTTCGACACGTTGTTCACGACCGACACCGACGGCAAGATCGTCGGGCAGATCGCGGAGAGCTGGAAGCACCTCTCCGAGACCGAGCTTGAGGTCCAGGTCCGCAAGGGGATCACGTTCCACGACGGCAGCCCTCTGACCGCCAGGGACGTCAAATTCTCGCTCGACCGGGCCATCGCCTCCACGGCGGTCTCCTACATCGTCAACTTCATCAAGGAGGTCAAGCTGGTCGACGATTACACCGTCATCATCGAGACGGCGGCCCCCTATGCCGCGGCCCTGCGCAACCTGGCGCACCCCTCCTCGGCCATCGTCCCGGAGGCCTACGTGAAGGCCGACGAAGCACACTTCCGCCTCAATCCTGTGGGCTCGGGCCCCTACAAGTTCGTGGAGTGGAAGCAAGGCGACTCCCTCAAGATGTCCGCGTTCGAGAACTACTACGCCGGCACGCCCAAGACCCCCAACCTCATCATGAAGGTGGTCCCCGAGGCCGCTCAGCGGACCATTGCGCTGGAGACCGGCGAGGTGGACATCGCCACGGACATCCAGGCGAACGACGTCAAACGCGTCAAGGAGAACGCGGACCTGGTCCTCTACGAGGAAGCCGGGCTCAGCTGCTGGTACGTCTCCTTCAACATGAAGAAGAAGCCGTTCGACAATAAGTTGGTGCGCCAGGCGATCCGCCACGCCATCGACGTAGAGACGATCATCGACGCCATCCTTTACGGTGCGGGTGACCCCGCCGGCGACCTGATCGCACCGGGCGTGTTCGGCTACTCCGGGCACAAGCCCTACACCTACGACCCCGAGCTCTCCAAGAAGCTGCTGAAGGAGGCGGGGTATGCCGACGGGTTCTCCTGCATGCTGTGGGTGAACGACAACCAGGTGCGCGTCGAGGTCTGCCAGGCCATCCAGGCCATGCTGCTGGAGGTCGGGATCAAGTGCGAGGTGAGTGTGATGGAGTTCGGCAGCTTCATTGAGCGCTCCTCGAAGGGTGAGCATGACATGGGCTACTTCGGCTGGACCACCTCCACGGCCGACGCCGACTACACCTATTACTCCCTCGTCTATTCCACTCAGACCGGCGCGCCCGGAAACCGCAGCTTCATCCAGGACCCCAAGGTGGACGAGCTGGTGAACCTGGGGCGCAACAGCACGGACGAGGCGGTCCGCCTCAAGGCCTACTCTGAACTTGAGGACATCCTTCAGGACGTTTCGAACAACGCCCCGCTCTTCTACTCCACTATCAACGCGGGCGCGTCCAAGAAGGTTCAGAATTTTGTGATTGACCCCGCCGGCTATCACAAGCTGGAGAACGTGACGGCAGGGAAGTAACCGCCGAAACGACGCACAAAGGATTCCTGAGACACAGCCCTCCTTAAACTGAGGAGGACTGAGAACGTGCGAGAGGCAGGCCCTTCCCCAAGTAGGAAGAACCTGCCTCTCTTTTCTTTGCGCCAAACCCCTTCAGTCGAAGTAAGCGGGCAGGCGCTGATGCACTTGTCGCTGGCGGTCAGGACTGCTCACCGGCTCCTCATTTTTCATGAGCTTTCATGAGCCTTAATGAGCCTCAATGAGCCTCAAAAGCTTCCTCGCCCCCCACAATTCGCTCGTCATAAAACACGGCTCCTCGGACCTGTGAGCCCAGGGGACCCCTGCGGAGCCACGCCTCCATCTCGCCCACGAGGTCAGGCGGACCCTGGAAGACCGCCTCCACCCGGCCGTCCGGGAGGTTGCGCACCCATCCGGTGAGCCCCAGGTGCTCCGCCTTCTCCCGGGCACGCCACCGAAAACCCACTCCCTGCACGCGCCCGGTCAGGAGGGCGTGCCTCCGCACGACAGGCTGCGCCATCCTTCTCCCTCCTTGTTGTAAAGCTCACCACTCACCAGGACCACGCCGCCTTCCCGTGGTGCTGAAATAAGATTTTCAGTTTCCCTGCTTCAGTTGCTCCAGACCGTCCTCGTCGGCGGGGAGCCAGGGAACATCAATCGCCTCCGCGCCTCCGAGAAGCCCGTCCTCCCACGCCCGGTACGCCGGCCCATCCACATACTCCGTGTCCAAAACAACAAGACATTCCTCCCCGAGCGTGACGGAGTAGATCATGCCGTCGCCGTCCTCATCAATAGCGTCCGGAAAGGGCTTGTCGCCCTCATAGGGGTTCGTGGGGAAGTCCGCCTTGTTCCACGCCTTGACAAAGCCGCACTCCTCGTATTCCTTCGCCTCCGGGTTGTACCGGTAGATTGCGTGAGGCCAGAAGTCCCCGTCTATGGCCAGGCCATGGTTACGGGCACTGTCTGCGCGGAGGACCCCGCCGCTGTAGTAGGTCACAGCCGGGAAATCCCGGAAGATCAGGACGACCGCATCGCCATCGGGATCGTAGGTCGTGACGAACTCAATCTGGCCCGGCATGCCCGCCGCAGTGTGCCGGATGATGAGCTCTGGCGCTCCGTCGCCGGTCACGTCCACGACGGCAAAGACGTCCCCCTTGGCGCCCTCCAGGAACTCAGCCTTATCGCCGTTCGGCAACGTGCCGTCCCTGAGGAAGTTCTCCAGCACGGCAGCGTAGGAGTCCATCCGCGCCTCATGTTCCCCGGCAAGCGCAGCCACGCAGAGGGCGGGAAGCGACAGCAGAGCGAGTGAGACAAAAAACGTTCTCATGAACCTCATATGCAAAAACCTCCTCCGTAAAAATCACATCCGTTCCGCCCCTGCGGCGGACGAGAAAACACCGCCGACAGGAACAGCCCCGCACAACCTCAGCCTCCACCACAATGCCAAACGGCTCCAGGCAGAACACCACAAAGTTACGCTTATTATATACTCCCTTGCCCCTTTCCAGTCCGCCGCGGGGATGGGGTAGGTAGTTTTTCACGGGCACCACCGACCGAAAGAAAGTTCAAAGTTCAAGGTTCAAAGATGAAGATGTTTCAACCCTTAATTTGAACTTTATAAACTTGATAACTTTGAACTGTTTTTCTTTCGCGTGGTTCGCGGTTTAACGATGTGGGCGCGGGAAATTTTCTTCTCTCCCGCGCCCTTCCCCGGGACGGGCATGACGCCGCGGACATAGCCGGACTTGTCCTCCGATTCTATCAAAGCTTACTTGAACTCAGTCCTTATGGAAAGAATTGCCCACGTCTCCTTCCCCTCCCATTTGCGGGGCTTCGCGACAGCCTTGAAGGTCGCGGGGCGATCTTCTTCATCCTCCGCGTTGTAGAGCTCGCCGCTCATGTGAACAACATCGCCCTCCCGTGATGCTTCCTTCACATCGGCGTAGTACACGGTATCGCCGTCCGCGCTCCTGAAGTGATAGAGCTTGCCGTCGAAGAAATATAAGAAATACGGCGAGTCGGAATCCATCACGCTCTGGTTCTTCAGGTCCAGGTTGAAGT
>JAAYOR010000062.1 GCA_012520235.1 Fretibacterium sp. | reverse complement strand
TGTCAAAGTACATCCCGACGACACAGGAGCCTTAAAAAAGGGGGCCCTCAATCAATCGAAAATCCCGGGGAGGTTGGGCAATCAAACTTCATATGGTTGCCGCGACTTCCGAGTGTCCGTTGATTTTCAGCCTGTCTCTCGGCAATGCGCACGACGGCCCTCAGGGACTCAACTTGGGATTGTCCTCCAGCTCATTGTAACTTGCTGATGGATAAGGCTTATGGTGGGGCAGCAACCCGAAAAGTTGCACAAGAGCTTGGTTTTAAAGCTGTGGCTCCGCCAAAGTTCCACGCGAAAAATCGCAGGAATATGACAAAAAACTCTACAAGAGAGGATAACACACAATCGCTCAAGGCACGCCAACTTCGCTGATTCTTCACAGCGTTGGCGCGCCCTGAGCGATTGTCCGCAGTTCAAATTTTTTGCTTTTCCCCCACCTGAAACCGCTTGCTCTCCTCAGGTAGTGGGAGAACAGACGCCGGGCAAGAAAACGGTGGCTACTCGTACTTCAAAAACGGCTCCTCACCCTTCAGAACCCTCAGCGCCCCGCCCGCCAGGGCCTGCATCTCATCCTCTCCGGGATAGCGCAGCACGCGCGCTATGGAACTCACCCGGGAGGTGATGCGCTCGCACAGAGCGTCGCTGTAGGCCAGCCCTCCGGTCAGAATAATAGCCTCCACCTCACCCTTCAGGACGGTCGCGGCAGCGCCAATCTCCTTGGATATCTGGAGCGCGAGCGCCTCAAAAACCAGCGAGGCTTTTTGATCGCCCTCTGCTATCCGCGCCTCCACCTGACGCAGATCGCTCGTCCCCAGATGAGCGGTAAGTCCGCCCTTGCCGCAGATCATCTTCTGGATCTCGCTCAGACTATATTTTCCGCTGAAACAAAGTGCAGCAAGTTTTCCCGCTGGCAGATAGCCGCTCCTCTCAGGTGACATCGGGCCATCGCCATCTACACCGTTGTTCACGTCAACGACACGGCCCTGGAGGTGCGCCCCAACAGTCACGCCGCCACCCATGTGGGCCACGACAAAGTTGCACTCCGTCACTTTTTTTCCTAGTTCTGCCGCTGCCTTACGCACCACCGCCTTCTGATTGAGGGCGTGAAAAACGGATACACGCGGCAACTCCGGCAGGCCGGTGATCCGGGCCTCATCCGCCAGCTCATCCACCACCACCGGGTCCACAATGAAGGAAGGGATATCTCCGGCAGCGACAGCGCAGCGGACCGCCAGAGGAGCTCCCAGGCTGCTGGCATGGACGCCGTAAGCCATGCTCCTGAGGTCCTCCAGCATTTTGTCATTGACAATGTAAGTCCCACCCGGTACAGGCTTCAAGACGCCTCCGCGCCCCACAACTGCGGAAAATTCAGAGGGTGACACATTTTTTGAGTCTAATACCTTGACTATCTCATCATAACGGAACTGCTCCTGATCCATCACAGTGGTAAAGGGGGCAAGCTGTTCCACATCATAACGCTGGGTGTCGGACCAGAGGCATTCCGAATTGTTGAACAGCGCAATTTTAGTGCTGGTAGAGCCAGGGTTGATGACGAAGATCTTCATGGTCTGCCTTGTCTCCTTATCTTCACAAAGCCCCCGATTCGGCGTCCTCTTTTCTGCCTCTCAAGGGCCGCTTCCTGAATTTTTTCTCGAACTCTCGGACTCTCGGCCACGCTTGCGCGTGAAGCCTCGTCAATTTTTATGGTGTGACATCATGACGGCTGCCGCGATGGAAAGCATCTTGGCCCGGGCAGAGTCGGCGCGGCTCGTCAAAACCACGGGGGCTGCCGCTCCAACGATGATGCCGGCAGTCTCGTTTTTGGCAAAATAGACGATGGCTTTGGCAAGCATATTGCCCGCATCAATGTTGGGGACAAAGAGGACATCCGCATGCCCGGCGACGGGAGAGTCTATCTTCTTTATCTTTGCAGCCTCCAGGTTAATCGCATTGTCCAGAGCCAGAGGTCCGTCCACAACACAGTTTTTGATCTGCCCTCTTTGGTTCATCTGGACAAGAGCGCAGGCGTCCAGGGTGGCAGGCATGTCAGGGTTGACCATCTCCACAGCCGCCAGACAGGCGACCTTCGGGCACTCCACCCCGAGAGCGCGCGCAAAGTCCACCGTGTTCTGCAGGATGTCCGCCTTCTGCTTAAGGTCCGGATAGGTGTTGAACGCCGCATCCGCGATGAAGAAAATGCGGTCATATCCCTCGATCTGATGGAAATAGCAGTGTGAGATGACCCTGCCGCTGCGCAGCCCCATCTCTTTGTTCAACATACCGCGCAGGAAATGGTCGGTGTGCAGCTGCCCTTTCATGTAGATGTCCGCCCGTCCCGAGGAGACCTCAGCTACGGCGGTGAGCCCACATTTGGCCTCACTCTTCTCGTCAATGATCGTGTAATCCTTTTCCGAGGCGCCCGCCTGAGCGATGCAGGCTTCCACCTTCTCCCGATCTCCCACCAGGATTGCCTCGATAAGCCCTGCCTTACGCGCTTCCTCAACGGCAGCTATGAGCCCCGCATCCTCCGCCATGGCCACCGAGACGCGCTTCTTCCCCTGTGCCGCGCAGAGCTTTTTGGCCTCTTCGACCATCTGTTGCAGCGAACGTACCTGTTCCATGATGAACTACCTTCCTTTCGGTCTGTTTTGGTATTATCCCTAGCCCAAGGCCGTAAAACGGCGGAAAGCGATATGAAGCTCATCCACCGTTCAGCTGCTCAGGACGTTTTCCGCGTAGTTCTTTGCTTCTTCCTCCCCTCGCAGGACGCGGAGCGCGCCCTGCGTCAGGGCCGACATCTCGTCCTCACCAGGGTAAACGAGGCAGGGGGCTATCCACTGCACGCGCTCCTGGATCAGACGCACGAAGTCCGAGTCATAAGCGATACCCCCGGTAAAAAGGATCGCGTCGACGGGCTCTCCCATCGCGACAGCCTGGGCCCCGATCTCTTTCGATATCTGCCACACCATCGTGCGGTAGATCAGAGAGGCCTTCTCATCCCCTTCATCAATGCGACGGCGCACCTCCCGCATATCGGTGGTCCCCAGATAGGCCTTCATGCCTGCCCCTCCGTTGAGGCGCCGTATCATGTCAGGCTCGCTGTACCGTCCGCTGAAGCAGAGCCGTGCGAGGCTTCCTGCAGGGAGCCCTCCGGCCCGCTCCAAAGAAAAGGGGCCGCACTCATTAGCGCTGTTCACATCCACAGCGCGCCCTTTTCGGTGCGCAACTACGCTGATGCCGCCCCCTAGATGGACGACCACGCAGTTCAGGGAGTCCCATGGTCGCTCCAAATCCCGGGCAGCGAGGCGGACCGTCGCTTTGACGTTCAGAGCGTGCAGGAAAGAGGGCTTGGAGAGCCCGGGCAGCCCCATCACCTTGGCCTCCGGGAGCATCTCATCCACGGAGACAGGGTCTACGATAAAGGCCGGGATGCTACGCGGCTCAGCCAGGGCATAAGCCAACACCCCACCCAGATTGGAAGCGTGTTCCCAGGGCTTGCCCAGTTTCAGGCGCTCCACAAGGTTCGGGTCCACACGGTAGGTCCCCCCGGGGATCGGGTCGATGATCCCGCCCCGCCCCACAACAGCGTGCAGCGTCACTGCATCTCCGTCATGCTCCCTCAAGGCATCCAGCACCATCTTCTTGCGAAACTCAAACTGCCCTATGACGGAGCCGAAAGGAGCCAGCTCCTCCGGCGTGTGGCGCAGCGTGTCCTGCCACAACAGGACGTCATCCTCGTATCGTGCCACCTTGGTGCTGGTGGAGCCGGGGTTAAGAGCCAAAATGGAAAACGCCATCCTCGTACCTCCCACAGAAGGAGCTCCTTGCGCATCAGCCTTCCCGGCAAAACGCAAAGTTTTTACTCCATCCAATTGACAATGTGCTTCAGATAAAGCTCAAGGAGATGTTTTGTCACGGGTCCGGGATGCCCGTCTCCGATGAGCTGAGCCCCAATGCGCGTCACAGGCAATATCTTCTTAACGCTCCCTGTTATGAAAGCCTCTTCGGCCAAGTCGAGTTCATCAAGACGGGGACAGCGCTCCTCTATCTCAATCCCCGCACCTCGGGCCAGCTCAAGGACGGCCTGCCGCGTCGTCCCTTTCAGCACGCGCGACAACGGCGCCGTCACAAGCTTGCCATCCTGCACCAGGAAAAAGGAGCTGTGAGACCCCTCCGTGATCTCACCCTCTGGACAGTAAAGCATCTCAAAGGCGTCTTTCTGCGTCATCACATAGGAACGGCGGTAATTGATGCTCTTGACCGAAGGGTTGTCCCGACTTTCATTGACAGGCTCCAGGGTCACGCCCTCATCATAAGCCTTGGAGGGAGGAAGCTCCAGAGGTTCGAAAAGAGCAAAAAAACGTGCCTGTGTAAAGGCTTGCTCAATCCGGTCGAACAGGTCTCCACCCGTCAAAAAAACGCGGATCTGCACCTCACCTCCCAGACGTTCGATCCCTTCCCGAACCACGTTTCGCATCGTGTCCAGGGAGAGAGGGGGGCGTATCCGAAAGCTTTCCGCGCTTTTCAGCAGCCGCTCCAGATGTTGCGTCAGCATCAGAGGCCGTTTTTGCCAGGTCCCGATGGTCTCAAAAACCCCCACCCCCCGCTGAATCAGCAGATCGGTCACGGGCAAGAACATCTGGGAAGGCTCCTCAAAACGGCCCTCCTGATAACACAATTTCATGATTTTACGACGCCCCCATCAAAAAATTCGGCTCTCGCCATTCTCAACATCATCTCCACATATACCCTCTGGATCAAACTCTCGGAAGGGCATCCCGCGTCATCAGGGAACCACTGATTCAGGCGCCCATATCAAAAAGTCAACCGCCGCTCTGCCCCTTAGAGCCCCGGCTTCATCAGGCCGCACGAAGCACGCAGGATATGTAGAAAACAGCACCATGCTAAAATTTAAGGAGCACTCAGCGTTTCCTTAAGCATTATAATGCATTCAAAGGGAAAAGATCGGGGAGGACGACAGACAAATGTACATCCGCCAAAAGTTAGGAGTCCTTTTTCGCGGAAGAGACGGACGGGCACGGATTGAGGCATATAACACTCAGACCCCGGCATTGGGTTTTGAGCTCCAGACAGTCCTACCGGAGAGAGCGGGCGATCCCCTGCTTCAGGCTGCACTATTCTACAGGATGCTTCAGTTGAACTACGACGCCGTGATCATCTATCCCGAGGGGGAGAGCAACCTTGCGCCACTGATACGCTCAGCCGAAGGAGAGGTCCTGATCCTGGACGTCGGGGCAAAAACGCGACCCTCACTGATCCCGGACGCACCCTGTTATCATGCCCTCCCCCTGGAGACGGACAGGAGCATCGGCGAGGAGGTTCGATATGTTCTGAGTGAGCTCTCCCGCTTGCTCGAAAGACCTCTTAGAGCCTGATGTCAAACCGCACCGACGCACCGGGAGCCGGGAGAGCCTCGTCACAGCTCAGCATAACAGCCCTCAGCGTCTGCTCCTTCCACTCGATCCTCCACTCTACGGTGTTGCCCAGGAACTCGCGGCCCGCAAGACGCCCCTCAAACGCCCCTTCCGGGGCAGGACAAACCTGGTCCGGACGCACGAGCTGACGTTGTCCATCCAGAACCACAGGAAAAGCGTTACCTATGAAATCCCGGATAAAGTCGTTTGCAGGCGAAAAATAAACCTCCTCTGGTGAACCCGTCTGGAATAGACGCCCCTTGCTCATCACGGAAACCCTGTCTGAGATGGACAGGGCCTCCTCCTGATCGTGCGTGACATAGAGTACTGTTATGCCCGCAGAACGCTGGAGCTCGCGTATCTCCATGCGCATACGGACGCGGAGCCTGGCATCCAGACTAGACAGGGGCTCATCCATGAGCAGGACTGAAGGGTTCAAGATCAGGGCTCGCGCCAGAGCCACGCGCTGCTGCTGCCCGCCGGACAGCTCCTGAACCCGCTTGTCCGCATAACCTGAGAGCCCCACACGCTCAAGCACCTCCTCCGCCTCTCGTCGGCATTTCCGCCGCGGGGCCCCTCGCACCTTCAGCCCATAACTGACGTTCTGTCCTGCCGTCATGTGAGGGAACAAGGCGTGGCTTTGAAAGACCGTCGCAGTGGGGCGCAGCTCCGGAGGCAGGTTTGTGATCTCCTGGCCATCCAAAAAAACGCTCCCTTTAGAGGGCAGGAGGAAGCCCCCGGCCACCCTGAGCGTCGTGCTTTTTCCACACCCGGACGGGCCGAGCAAAGTCATCAGCTCACCGCGCTTTAACTCCAGAGTCAGACTGCCAAGGGCAACAAGCTCTCCGTAATGAACTGTGATATCCTGAAAGGACAGCATGGAACCTCCTTATAAGCTGTTAATTTAGCCAGCACTCCCCTGATCATGGCAGGGCTCCGACGCGGCTTTGGGCGCTCCATCGCCATGCGATGGCATTGACAATCGCGACCGTGACGATCAGGAACGTTCCCATTGCCGAGGCCGCACCGAAGTCACCATGGTTGATGGACTCAAAGAGCTCAATAGCAGCCACACGCGCATAGGGGCTGACGAGAAAGATGATGGGCCCCGTCGTGGTCATGGAGGCGCTGAAGGTGTTCAGGAAACCAAGCCTCATGAAGGGACGGAGCACGGGGAGCACCAGATCAGTCAAAACGCGCAAAGGCCCACCGCCCAAGTCACGAACCGCATATTCAAGGGTGGGGTCTATCTGAGCAAGCCCTGCTTTTGCGGTGCGAAGCGAGTGCGACAACTGACGGAAAAGGCAGCTCATGGAGATCAAAAAGGCGACGCCCACCTCAAAGGGTAGCCGAGAGGAGACCAGAAGATATCCCACCCCAAAGAACGTGCCCGGCATCAAATAGGGCAGATCCACAACCGCCTGTACGACTCGACGCACGCTCGCTCTGGCACCGTCCAAAAGATATGCTAGCACCACACCGAGGAGGCAGCTCCCCATCCCTGCGACAAGGGAGCAAATCAGGCTCCTCCTGATGCTGTCCGCCCGAAAGGTCAGGATAGCCGCGAGGTGGCGCGTCGTGAACGAAAAATCCTTCCCCCATAGCTGAGTGACGCTCCCCAGAAAGATCAGGCCATAGACCAACACCTGCAGGGCCACAAAAGCCCAGGCAAAGACATCCAGGCCCCGGAGAAACCAGGAGGGGAGCCGCAGAGAGCGAGCTTCAGCCAGGCCCGGAGAAAAATTGTCGTCCTGCCGTTCGGACCGAAGGCAGAGAACCCCAAGGGCCGGGAGGATGAGAAGGACGTTCATGGCACAGGCCAAGGGAAAGTCCCCCACCCCAATCAGAGTGTTATAGGCCCTTGACGCCAACACCTGAAAGCTCCCTCCGACAAAGAGCGGCGTGCCAAAATCCGAGAGGGACCGGATAAAAACGACCAGGCCCGAAGCGGCCATCCCCGGCAGGGCAAGAGGGAGGCTGACATTTTTCAAGGTCTGTAGCGGGGAGGCCCCCAAGTCCAACGAGGCCCGCTCAAGCGCCCCGTCCACCCGCTGGAGAGAGGTCATCATGAGCAGTGCAGCCAACCCTATCATGGAGACCGTCTCCATCATCAAGACCCCATGAAAACCATAGGGGTTCCACTCGAACCCCAAAAGTTTCCACGTCACCAGGCCACGACGGCCAAAAAGCATGAGATACGCCATTGAGCAGAGGAAGGGCGGGGAGATCGTTGAGAGGACAAGGGCGGCTATCACCAGCCTGCGGCCTCGTTCAGGTCCATAGACCAGTCTCAGAGCAATGATGGTGCTGAGCGGTAACGTGCAAAGCGTCACCCCTCCAGCAAGAAGAAAGCTGTCGCCTATCAGCTTCAGGTTTTTGGAGAAAAGCCCCCGGTAGGCGCTCAAAGAAAAACTCCCATCCCGCAGGAAACTCTCGAAAAGCACCGCGCCAACGGGCCAAATCACAAAAAGGATCAGCCCCAAGCCCGACAGAAACCATAGGAAAGCTTCGGTCCTTGAAGAGGAGGCACCGATCAAGCTCAGAGCGCGTTCCTCTTGAGGGCTCTTTTGAAGGGCAATCATCGCACTCCCTCGTGCTGAGGATTAAAAATGGGGCCCCTGAAGAGGAAGCCCCTGAAATATCCGCTCAAACACAACATGCCTTGCTACTTGTGACCAAACTTTTCCTGCCAGAGCTCCAGGATCTCCTTGCGCGCATGGCCGGCTTTAACCACATCCAGTTTCATGAGGTTGGAATCGCGCATGGCCTGAACCTCGGGCTCCAGAGTGATACCGGGCCGGATAGGAGCCTGAGTGGTGCATTTTGCAAGGGTCTCCTGCCCTCTTTCAGAAAGAACCCAGTCCACAAGAGCTTTGGCGCCCTCAGGGTTTTGAGCCCCCTTAAAAACGGCTACAGGCGCGATGTACCACGGCACGCCGTCCTTAGGGAAGGTCATCTCCAGCTTATGCCCCTCCTGCCTCAAGCGCAGGACCGTGTCGAAAGGAGCGACGGCCACCCCTGCCTCACCTATGCTCACCTTATTCGCGGGCTCCGCGCCACGCTTGGAGTAGTAGGGTACGTTGGCGTCAATCCTCTCAAGGAGCTCCCAACCCTTCTCGTCCCCCATCGTCTGCAGGATGCTTGAGACCATGGAGTAGAAGGTCCCGCTCACGGCAGGGGTGGACATCAGCACCTCGTTCTTCAGGACGGGCAGAGTAAGGTCCTCCCAGCTCTCAGGCATCATCAGCTTCTTGGCAGCCAGAACCTCCGGGTTTCCCATCAGGACAACCGACCCCAGAGATATACCGCTCCAAAACCCCTCTTCGTTGTAAAACATGGGATCGTAGGCCTCGCGCTCCGGTGAGACGTAAGCCTCCAGAAAACCCTCTTCCGCCGCGGCGACAAAGCTGTCCAGACCTCCGCCAAACCAGGCGTCCGCCTGAGCTTTGCCCTTTGCCGCACGAATGCGCGTCAACACCTCGCCCGAGGACATCTCAAGATAATCGACCTTGATCCCGGTGTCCTGAGTGAAGGTCTCCAAAATAGGCTTGATCCCCGTGTAGGCGATGAAGATGCTGATCCCCTGTTTCTCCGCAGCCCAGACGCTGGGAATGAGAAAGAAGAACATGACAATCCCCGCAATAACTCTCTTGAACAGATTCAAAACCAAAACCTCCCTGAATTATATTAAGGACATGAGGCAACGTCTCAATACGCACTTTGCACGGCCTGATAAAGCTCCGCCTCTAAAGAGACACAGCGGCAATTGAGGGCATGAAGCGATTCAATCAGCGGCTCCTCAAATGCTCCTCTGACATTACAGCCGCTTCAGACTCCATACGCGATACGCGCAAGGTGCCTCACGAACCCTCAGCCTCAAGCTTCCCTCTCTCCCATGAGGGTGCGGGAACAAAGCTCGTTCCGTTCCAGGCCAGAGGCTCGCACGCCCGTGCCCGGATCAGGCGGACAAGGTCCCGCTCGTCCCGGACAACACCGTCAAAGCGAGTGGCAAAACGCCCCAGTCGCTCTACATGATGAGCGTCACTTCCGCCAAGCTGAGCCAACCCAAGCTGACCTGCCAGCTCCCAAGCTCTAAGATTCTCCTGCGGCTTGGTGCTGCCATTGAAACACTCCACGCCCGTCAGTCCGGGTAGCTCCAGAATGAGATCTCCGGCTCCTCGCCCGTTGTCGCGGAAAGGGTGAGCTGCAACAGCGACAGCGTCACAGCGGGCAACCAAGTCCATCAGTTCGGCAGACGTGAGGATTCGATCCGGGGCTCTGTCCAGGCCCACGACGACAAAATCTCCTCCCGTCGTGAGCACCTCAATCCCCACGAACAAGGGAAAATCACATTCCCTGCGCAGAGGCTCCACCTCTGCTGCCAAGCCCATGGAGTCGTGATCGGTGACACAGAGGCCGTCCAGACCTATTTCTTTAGCTCGAAGCACCGCCTCCCGAACAGACATAAAACTGTCCGGTGAGTGCTCGCAAGTGTGCAAATGCATATCCAGGATCATGTTCCGCCGCTCCGTCCCAAAATGAAGTTATCATCCTTACCTCATTATACATGAAAAAAAACTCAAGAAAAACTAAAAAAACACTAGTTAAATCAGCAATTCATTAAAAAGCAAGAGCTACAATAAAATTCCACTGACCTTTACCTTTATGCTATTATATTTTCTTATGCCTTCTGCGGAACACCGCAGGAGCTTTATTCAGAGAGGAGAAAAGCATCATAATGAAAACGCTTATGGAAATACCCCCCCTTCTGTTTTTGCTCGCCCTTGTCTTTATTCCTCTGCTCACCCAACCGGCCTGTGCTGCGGAACGCCCCACGGTCATCTTCAACACCTCTATGGGGAGTTTTCGAGTAGAGCTTTTCACAGATCTGGCCCCCAAGACTGCTGAAAACTTCATTACACTCTCCCAGAAAGGATTTTACGACAGTGTGATCTTCCACCGCGTGATTGACGGCTTCATGATCCAGGGCGGCGACCCCACCGGCACCGGCACCGGCGGCCCCGGCTACATGATCCCTGACGAGTTCGGAGTGGGCCTGAAACACGACAAGCCCGGCATCCTCTCCATGGCGAACGCCGGCCCGAACACCGGAGGCTCGCAGTTTTTCATCACTCTGGCTCCCACCCCCTGGCTGGACGGGAAACACGCTATTTTCGGGCAAGTGATCGAGGGGATGAGCGTGGTAGAAGCCATCGGCAAGGTGGAGGCAGACACTCAGGATCGTCCCGTCAAAGACGTATTCATCGAATCGCTCCTGATTGAGGGAGAGACAAACTCTGAAGAAAAAAATAGAAGTAGATAGATAGCGATAGGAGGAAGAAAACCATGAAAGAAAAACGCAACGTCTACGTCACCCGCTTGCTTCATCCCCCCGTGATGGAGCGTTTGAAGGAGATCTGCAATTACGAAGTCAACCCGGAGGACCGCCCTCTTTCCCGCGAGGAGCTGCTTCGCAACGTGAAGGGTCGGGACGCTGTGCTCTGCTTCCTGCACGACCAGATTGACGCGGAGGTCCTCGAGGCAGCTGGTCCCCAGTGCAAAATTTTTGCCAATGGCGCCGTTGGCTACAATAACATTGACCTGGCCGAGGCTGAAAAACGGGGGATCTGGGTCTCCAACACCCCAGACGTCCTCACCGACGCGACGGCAGATCTGGCCTGGGCCCTCCTCTTCGACGCAGCGAGGCGTGTGTCGGAGGGAGATCGCCTGGTCCGGAAAGGCGAGGAGTTCGAGTGGGCTCCGAACTTCATGCTGGGCGTGGATATAACGGGGCGCACGCTGGGAGTCCTGGGCGCAGGCCGGATCGGGAGCAACTTCGCTCGAAAATCGCAGGGCTTTGGCATGAAGGTCCTCTACTCCAACCGACGCCCTTCCCCTTCCTTTGAGGCGGAGACCGGAGCGCGCTACGTCGACAGGGAAACCCTGCTACGCGAATCGGACTTTATCTCGATCCACGTCCCTCTGACGCCCGAGACGCACCATATGATAGGCCCCAAGGAGCTCGCCATGATGAAGGAAACAGCCGTATTAATAAACACCTCGCGGGGTCCTGTGATCAACGAAAAGGCCCTGGCTCATGCCCTGAAGACGGGACAGATACGCGCCGCAGGGCTCGACGTGTATGAGAATGAACCCGAGGTAGAGCCGGAGCTTCTCTCTCTGGATAACGTCGTCATGACCCCGCACATCGGCAGCGCCACCCTCGACACCCGGATTAACATCGGGCTTCTTGCCGTTCGCAACATCGAAGCAGCTCTCAACGGAGAGACCCCGCCCAACCTCGTAGTCAAGTAAAAAAGTAAAAAAAGCGGAGGGCAACCCTCCGCTTTTTTTACTTTTTCAGACTACTCCAATTCAGGACTGAACGCGCTCCTCCATCCAACGCACAATCCGCGCAATTATCTCCTCTCTCCCTGCCTCGTGCAGCAGATCATGCCAAAGGCCGGGCAGTATCTCCAGCGTTTTGTCCGGCGAGGCGGAGCGCTCATGGAGAAACTGTGAGGATGCGACCGGGACAATGCGGTCCTCCTCCCCATGGAGGAGCAGAAAGGGGTATGAGTGACGGTGTAGTTCTCCCTGCAGCCAGTCCACCCCAAGGATGAAGACCTCGTGCAACAGCTTGTTGGTGAAGGCGCGAAGGACGCAGGGGTCACGGTCGTATTCCCGACCCACGCGGGGGTCCCGGGCCAGGAGCTCCGAGCCGATGGAGGGCGACAGGCGCAGGGCCAGTTTTTCCAGGTTCAGACGGCGGAAGTTCCGATAAAGCGGCAGAGGCTGAGCACAGGCTCCCAAAAACACCTGTCCCGACAGTTTTCCGGGGTGCAGAATCCCCCAACAGGCGGCCACAAAGCCCCCCATGCTGTAACCCCACATAAAAAGAGGAGCCTTCTTTTCAGTCATCAGCTCAGTCTTCAGAGAATCAACTATGAAATCGGCATCCTCAATAAAATGCCTGAAATCCGCCAGGTAGGCTCTGGCGCCTCCTGAACGGCCATGCCCTCGGGCATCCCAGCGGCAGACCCCCCAACCCGCCTCATTTAAAAGACGGGTCGCCTCGTCGAACCTGCGGCTGTGTCCACCCAGGCCGTGTAGCAACAGCACCATGCCCTTATAAGCATCCGGGACGTCAAATCGGCGATACAGCTCCACCCCGTCAAAACTTCGGATGAGCTCCTCCCTCTCACATCCCATCGCTCTCTTCCCCTTCTCCCCCTCCTCCTTTTCCTTTCGGCTTTACCCAGCGCCTCAGGGTCTCCCCAACCGTTTCCTGACGGATCAGGGTGGGGTTGAAGCGCATCAGCCCAAAGACAATCTGGACAGCAAACCCCATGCCAAACGCTGCAATGACCGTCCCGACGCCGGCGTCTCCCCCCATCACCCAGCCTGTCAGGCACACCGCCACCTCAAGAGCACCCCGACATACTCCGGAGGAGTAGCCCGTGCGTCGCGCCAAGATCACCATCAAAGCGTCGCGGGGGCCAGCACCATAGCCACAGCCGATGTAGGCAACCGAGGCAAACGCCATGACAAAAAGCCCTCCCAGGAGCATCAGCAAACCTGAGAGCAGGCTCCCGGAGAGAGGAAACCAACCGGATTCCAGGAGAAAATCCATGAACACCCCGATGAAGATCATGTTGGACAGAGTTCCCAAACCTATGCTCTCGCGCATCGCGGCTGTCAGCCCCACGATGACGGTGGCCACCACGATGTTGCTTTGCCCCATGGCCAGCCCCGTCTTCAAGCTGACCCCATGATGAAAAACGTCCCAGGGCTGGATCCCCAGTCCGGCTCGGAGGGTCAACACGATCCCGACGGCGTACAGAAAAAGCCCTGAAAGAAGCCTCACAAGCCTGAGAATCTCAAGGCATACCTTCAAAATTTCTATCCCCCTCTCCTCTCTTCTCCCTAGCCTTCAAGCTCCATTATAAAACAACTCAAACTTCGCACAGACTAACAGCAGCCTTGAAACTTGAAAATAAACGTTAGACATTATAGTTTCCTTCAAGGCTTGCAAGTCGTACCTTTCCGTGGCGAAAAACGATTAGCCACGGAAAGCACGGAAAAAAACTATCCGCATAAGCAGGCGACCGGCTCTTTTAACCGCGAAACGTGCGAAAATCACAAAAGTTGACCACACCATGAAGAAAACCCCCGGTCTGATGACCGGGGGTCAACACCTAAAGCTCAGAGCGTTAGAATGAAGCCAGCTTGGCTCCCCAGGCTCGACATGCTGAACTGGCTGCTTCGTCCGGGCTCTCCTGCACCGCCAGCCCCTCGTCCATGATAACCGCCCCTCCCTGCTTGAGGCGCTCACTCCAGGTCTTGAGCCATTCCCCATCCCCCCATCCATAGGAGCCAAAGATGGCCGTCTTTCTCTCCTTCAGGGTCGGCAGCGCCTCCACAAAAAAGGGCTCCATCTCAGCTTCTTCAATGACCTCCGCCCCCATCGAAGGGGAGCCGAAGGCCACCACATCGTACTGCGCCAGATCCGAGACCGCGACAGATCCAACGCGCTTACAGTCAGTCTCCGCACCAGCTTCCCTGGCCCCTTCAGTGATGAGCTCGGCCATCTTTTCCGTGTTGCCCGTCCCCGACCAGTACACAATTAAAACCTTAGACATCTTAAAACCCTCCCGTGTTATTTGCTCCTGACGGCAACCAGAGCTTTTTATGCTTCTGTGCTTCAAGCTCAGCCGTGCAGCTCAAAGAGCCCAAAAAACTTAAAGAAAACGTGCCTGCAAGCATGGCGCGCGCCGCCTTCCGCTCAGCCCTTCGAAAGGCCCGAAAAGCCCTTCGAGCCTTTTTTACGTTCCCATAGACCTTCCAGTACCCAACAGCCAGGTTTCCAGTTCCTCCGTCCCGGATAAAGCCCTCCACGTCTTCAGGGGGATAGCCGAGAAACAGCCCCACCTCATGAGGAAAATCCTCCCCGGGCGACCTCTGCCTGTCAAACCGTCCCTGAAGATGCGACAACAGTGTGGGCAGAGAAAGAGAAGGGGGATAACCCTGCCTGCTCAGAAGCTCCTGCGCTTTTGAATCCGAGACAGCCTCCAGCAACAGGTTTTCCTGGTAGACCAGGAGCAGTGCTTTTCCCTCTCCCTCCCTCAGTATCAGAGCCTTCACCCTGAAATCCCTCAGCAGCCCGCTCTCCACTCTCCTCCAGGCTGCGGCTACGTCCTCGCCCGGCCGAGAAAGAGTGAGCAGAGAACCCGCTTTGAGACCTTCAAGGGTGGGTGCCGCAAAACACCGCACCATGGACGCGATGTATGTCTCCGCATCTTCCTCTTGAATTTGCATCATCAAATTACGAATGGCACACATCTTTCCTCCTCGTCAACAGGACAGGTAAATCATTTTTCTGAGATAAGGGGCTGCTTTTAATCGCCCCTTATGATGCCGCTACATCCCTCAAAGCCAGGAACTTTTATCAGGCCAAACGGAGTTTGAGGGGCAGTCTCATTTTACTCTGTGGAAGCGATGAGTGACTCGATACTTCCTTAAACAGCAAAATGCCGATATACAGGGAGAAAAACCATATCAAAGGCCTGGAAAAGCAAACCATGAAACGTCTAGCTAGTTTGTTAAAGCAAACTTAATGGATTTAGAGCTTTTTGTCAAGAGAGAGGAGGAGATTTTTTTGCCGTTTCAGGTCGAAAAGGCTATAATCCTTTACGACACCACAGGAGGCGTGAAAAACACAACGCTAGGGAGGCACAATATATGGGCTACGATTTTCAGACTATTGAAACAAAATGGCAGCGGATATGGGAGGAGCGGAGAGCTTTTGAGGTGGAGACAGACCCCTCGAAGCCAAAGTTTTACTGCCTTGAGATGTTCCCTTATCCCAGCGGCGCCTTGCATATGGGGCATATCCGCAACTATTCGATGGGCGATATGCTGGCGCGCTTCCTTCGAAAGAGGGGGATGAACGTCCTCTATCCCATGGGCTTCGACGCTTTTGGAATGCCCGCGGAAAACGCAGCCATTAAATACAAGACCCGACCTCACGACTGGACATGGAAAAACATTGAGCACATGACGATCCAGCTCAAGCGCATGGGCTACAGCTACGACTGGAGACGGCGCGTCGAGAGCTGCAATCCAGACTATTATCGATGGAACCAGTGGATATTCCTCCAGATGTACAAACACGGCCTGGTCTACCAAAAAGAAGCTCCGGTCAACTGGTGTGAACCTTGCGGCACTGTCCTGGCCAACGAACAGGTGGAGGGCGGGACTTGCTGGCGCTGCCACCATCCTGTGATCAAGAAGAATCTGAAGCAATGGTTCATCAAGATCACGGACTACGCTCAGGAGCTCGTTGACGACATTGAAACCGGCCTCCAGGGTTGGCCTGAGCGCGTGCGCATCATGCAGCGCAACTGGCTGGGCCGATCAGAAGGCGCCTGCCTGGAGTTTGAAGTTCTGGACCTCAACTACACGATCCCGGCTTTCACCACACGTTTTGACACAGTCTTTGGGATCACCTTCATCGCCCTGGCCGCAGAGCACGAGCTTGTAGCGCTCATGCTGAACAAAATGGAAGAGGGCGAGGCCCAAAAGATGCGGGACTTCGTCGCCCAATGCATGGCTCAAAGCTCCATTGAGCGCTCCGACGCGGGGGCTGAAAAGCTAGGCTTTAAGACCCCGTTCTGCGGGCTCCATCCCGTCACGGGAAAACCCATCCCAATCTGGATAGCCAACTACATCCTTATGGACTACGGGACGGGCGCTATCATGGGCGTTCCGGGCCACGACCAGCGCGACTTCGATTTCTGCAGGAAATACGGCATTGACGTTATTCCCGTCATCAACCCGGAAGGGGAAACCCTGGATGGCGCGACCATGGAGACGGCCTTTGAAGGTGACGGTTTTGTCTGCAACTCAGGACAGTTCAACGGGCTCCCCACCCAGGAAGCCATCCCGACGATGATCGACTGGGGAGAAAAGGAGGGATACTGCAGCCGTGAGATCCAATTCCGCCTGAGGGACTGGCTAATATCCCGACAACGTTACTGGGGCACCCCCATCCCTTTTGTTCACTGCCCTCACTGCGGCACCATGCCCATCCCCGAGGATCAGCTTCCCGTCCTTCTGCCCGAGGACGTCGAAGTCCGGGAGGTGGGGCGCTCGCCTCTCCTGGATCGTCCCGAATGGCTTTCCACCCTCTGCCCTCAGTGCGGCCAACCGGCTCAGCGCGAGGCTGACACGATGGACACCTTCTTCTGCTCATCCTGGTACTTCGCTCGCTACTGTTCCCCCGGTTACACTCAGGCGCCCTTCGACACAAAGGATACGGACTATTGGATGGCTGTCGATCAGTACATCGGAGGCATTGAGCACGCCTGCCTGCACCTTATCTATGCGCGGTTCTTCACCAAGTTCCTGGCTGACATAGGGATGCTGAAGGTGCGAGAGCCCTTCACCAACCTCCTGACCCAGGGCATGGTCATCAAGGATGGGGCCAAGATGTCCAAATCGCTCGGCAACGTTGTCGACCCGACGGAAATAGTCAGTACATACGGAGCGGACACCGCGCGCCTCTTCATCCTTTTTGCCGCACCACCTCAGAACGACCTTGACTGGTCTGAAAGAGGCGTGGAGGGCGCACACCGTTTTATAGGTCGCGTCTGGCGCTGCGTTGAGGACAACCTGGACTCCCTTCGCACGCATGAAGGCAGGAGGGTCCCCATGAAAGCCCTCAAGAAACCGGAGCTGCGCGACTTCAAGCGCAAGATCCACAGTGCCGTCGCAGCCGTCACCCGGGACATTGAGGAAGAAAAGCAGTTCAACACAGCCATTGCAAGGCTCATGGAGCTGACAAACGCCATCTACGCCTTCCACCCCGAGGACGAGACAGGGCACGCTCTGCAGCGGGAAGCCGTGGACTCATTGCTGCACTGCCTCTCACCATTCTGTCCCCACGTGGCTGAAGAGCTTTGGGAGATGCTTGGGAACAAAACTCTGCTCTCGCTTGCCCCCTGGCCCACCGTTGAGGATGAAGCGCTCGTCGCGGATGTCGTGACCATCGTCGTCCAGATCAACGGCAAGCTCCGTGCCCGGCTTGAGCTCCCCGCCGGCCTGGGGAAGGAGGAGCTGGAGAAAGTTGTCATGGAGGATGCCTCCGTGCAGGAGCGCCTGCAAGGCCGCGAGCCCATCAAGAAAATCGTCGTGCCTGATAAGCTCGTGAACCTGGTCGTCAAAAACTGAGGCCGGCCCCATGCCCCATCTCATCGTGATCGAAGGGCACGAGGGCTCCCGCCGTCAGCTGGAAGAGCTCCTTACCGTTCTTGAAAAAAAAGGCTGGCCTCTCATGGAAAAAATTGAGGCCAGCTCTCGGGGATGGGGTTGGCCGGAGGCTCTGGCCTCCGTCAACAGCGGGGGGCTGTTTACCTCCCGGCGGGTAGTTGTGATCGAAGAGGCTGAAGGACTGGGCCTCTTCGATCCTTCTTTGAACACTCTTTTAGAAGATAGGGACGCGCCCGGCGTCCTGGTGGCGGTCTTTTTATCAAACAGCAAAAAAAACTTCCCCAAGGAAACGTTAGGGCTCAAAAAAATTTCCTTTGTCCGTGCGGAGCCCTCGGTCTCTCCCTGGAAACGCAAAGACTGGCTTCTGGCGCTTGCAAGGGAGAAAAAGCTCAAGCTTGAGCCCGCCGCAGCCTCCCTTCTGGCCGAGTCCCTTGAGTCTCAGGAAGAGCTCCGTTCCGAGCTGGACAAACTGGCGCTCTCTTCAGACGGGGCACCTATCACCCTCGCCCTCGCCCAGGAGCTCTCGTTTGACGAAGGAGCCAGAGCTCTTTTGACCTTCCTGGACGGGGTCTGTCAGGCCAGGCCAAAGGATGTAGCACGAAGTTTGATCCATCTGCGCTCCACCCCTTCTCCCCTACCCGTCCTGACCGCTCTCTATAACAGATTAAGGCCCGCGCTTTATCTTGCCTGCTTTCCCCAAGCGGAAAGGCAGGCTCTGGAGAGCATCGGAGCAACTCGCGAGTATGCGCTCCGCATGGCGCGCACCGCAAAGAAAAACTTCGGCCCTGAGGCTGTAAAAAAATTTATGCTCTTGCTGATCCGCTGCTCTTTCCTTGAAAAAACCTCATTTGCCCAAGGCTGGCCGGGCTTTGAAACCCTCGTATGGAAGCTTCTGAGCGGCTCCTTCAGACCGAACCGTGCGTCAGGCCGAAAATAAGTAAAAAGCTGAGCCGAAGATATGTTACAATCAAGTTAAGGGACCTCCTTTGAGGACCCCCGGTCTCTCTTTTTGGGGAACTTTTTGCCTGCTTCGAAACCTGTTTTCACCCACACTACGAAATGGAGGCGAAAATCGATGGATGTGCGTTTTGTTCAACGAGGGACGGAGATCGACGAGAAACTCAGGGCTTACATGGAAGGTAAAATCTCCAAGCTGGAAAAGTTTTTCAAACGGATCTTGCACTGCCAGATTCTGGTAACCTTCCAAAAAGGTAAGTTCAGCGTGGAGACCACGGCCAATGCCAACGGGGTGATCTTACGCGCCGAAGAGAGCGCGTTGGAACCTCGCAAGGCGTTCGATCAGGCGCTAAAGAATCTGGAGCGGCGGATCAAACGTCACAACTCCTACCTTAAGGACAAAGGACAGTACCATGGCGACGCAGAGTTCTCCTTCAGCCTGGAGGGAGCTGAAGCTGTGACAGAAACAACGGCGGTTCAGCAGGAGCCTATCATTCAGAAGGTCAAAAAAGTACCCCTCCACCCTATGGACCCCAAAGAGGCCATCATGCAAATGGAGCTGGTCGGTCATTCTTTTTTCATGTTCCAGAACGGGGAAACAGGTGACGTCAATGTCGTTTATCGCAGAAACGACGGAGACTACGGCTGCTTGGAACCGACGTACTGACCCTCTGCAAACAGTTTTTGACACTTCTGACACTGTGACTTTTTTCAACAAACCTATTTACAAGAGCCATCGACCGGTGCATGCACCGGTCGA
>JAAYOR010000061.1 GCA_012520235.1 Fretibacterium sp. | reverse complement strand
CTGGCCGAGAGGCTCTGCGGCATGAAAAAATGGAAGCGCCTCGTGGGAATAGCCCGAGGCGGCCTTATCCCCGCGGCAATCATCGCGCGAGAGCTCAGCATTAAGCTGGTGGACACCGTATGTGTCTCAAGCTATACCTTAAGGACCCAAGGGGAGATCAGTATCCTCAAAGAGATCCACTCTGACGACGGAGGCACGGACTGGCTGCTCATTGACGACCTCGTGGACACAGGCAAGACAGCCAAATTTGTCCGCAACCTGCTCCCCAAGGCTTACTTTGCCACAGTCTACGCCAAGCCGGAGGGGCGCCCCTACGTGGACAGCTTTATCATGGAGGTGCCTCAGGACACCTGGATCCTCTTCCCATGGGACGCGAAGTACACCTACAGCAAGCCCCTCATTGAGGACGCGTGAGAGAGGAAAAAAGGCTCTTCCCGATACTCTCCTTCCGCAGCCTCTATGCTCTTTGTACCCTGTCATGAGGCAAAATGCAAAGCACCCGGCAGAAGAGGTTTTTTACCCCCCTCCACCGAGTGCTTTTACGTTACTTCCGAGCTTCTCCTGATGTCAGGCCTGAATATCAAGCCCGACTCCCAGGCCCAGAGACTGCAAAAGCTGAGCCATCGTCGCCTGCTGCAGCTCCATGACGTTCTTGAGCATCGACACCTGTACCTCCGAGCTCAACCGAGCAGCAGCCATATCCATCGACTGCCTCGCTATTCCTGCGGATATCTCCATAGCAACTCACCTCCCTTACCACAATTTTTTGTTTCAGTTTCAGTATCGGTCACCCGGCCCGTCCCCGAAAATCGTCCGGCGGACCGTTTACCCTTAGGGAAGCCGCTGGTTTAGTCGCTTTATACCGCCAACCGCACTGCGCATCCCTTGGAGCTCCAAATTTTATCGAGCCCCGCACATCGGGGCGCAGCCCCGTGTTGATTTCGAGGGAGCCGTTGGTTTCACCTGCGCTTCCTCAGTCCTGAGGAGGATTTTTTCATGCTGTCCATGCATTACCTGAAATTCGCCGGCTGGCTCGCCTTCATCACCTGGATCGTGTCGGACACAACGTGCCGCTATCTCATCCCGCTTCTCAGTCCCGTCTATGACGCGCTTGAGGAGCTAAGGAGTGGGGCCTGGAACACAGGAAAGGCCGGGCCACTTCTCTCGCTTATCATCCAGATAGGGCTCTCCCTCGCCCTGGCATGGCTGCTCACTACCTGGTCATCCTGGTGCGTCCTGTTCTGCATGACCCACACCCAAAGCATGGAAACCGGCAGGTTCCTTTACTCTTTCACCGGCTTCCTCTTTTGTGAATACGCTCTGGCCAAGATGGCTAAGGTCGACCGATACCGCAGCTTCTTCATGTCCATCTTCCACTTCACCATGGCGATGGGAGCCTTCGTCGTCTATAGCATGAACCCGACAAGCATCCGGAGCTTGTATCCCTGGCTCGCCCGGTGGATGGGCGTATCCCTGTGATCGGTTTTTAAAAGGTCCCGGTTCAGGCGGTCTCCCGAGGGAGATCGTCCATCACATAAACCTTGAGGGGCGGAAAACCATTGAAGAACACGGCGCTGTAGGTCTGAGTGTAGGCTCCGGTGGTGAAGAGGTAAACCCTGTCCCCCTCCTCAAGGGAGATGGGGAGCCGGCAGGGATTCGTCTCATAGAGCACGTCCATGCTGTCACACGTGGGGCCGGCCACCACGTAGTCCCTCGCTTCGCCTTTTCGCTCCGTGTACACGGGGTAGCGGATGCTCTCTTCGATCGTCTCGATCAGTCCCCCGAACTTACCGATGTCCAAAAACAGCCATGGGCGGCCCTCATGTTCCTTTTGGGCGATCATCACGACCTCCGAGACCAGCACTCCGGCATCGCCCGCCATGTAGCGTCCGGGCTCCACGATGACGTCGGGGAACTCCTCGTCAAAAACGCCAAAAAACTCGCGTAGATAGTCCGTGATCTCAGCCATATAGACGCAGGTCTCCTCTACAGGGTGTACATATCGGGCGGGAAGCCCGCCTCCCATGTTAATAAGATCCAGTTTGATCCCCTTATCCGCCGCCTCTTCGAATATCTTATGGCAGGTCTTGAGCGCCACACGCCACTGAGTGACGTCATTCTGCTGAGAGCCTACGTGAAAGGAAATACCTCGGGGCCTCAAACCCACCTCACGGGCCAGAAGGATGTTGTCAAAGACAACTTCAGGGTGTGCCCCGAACTTGCGGGACAGAGGCCAGTCCGCCCCCGCACCGTCCGAAAGGATCCTGAAAAAGACGTCGCTACCGGGAGCGTTGGCAGCCAGTTTGCGCACATCGCTCTCGGAGTCGGAGGCAAAGAGCCTGACACCCTTTTCATAGGCATAGCGGATGTCCCGCGCCTTCTTGATGGTGTTGCCGTAGCTCAGGCGATCCGGGGCAGCACCTAGCTCCAACATCAGGTCCAACTCATAGATTGACGCGATGTCAAAACAACTGCCCCGCTCGATCAGGAGCTTCAGCACTTCTTCATGGGGGTTGGCCTTTATCGCATAGTAGATCTTCGCGTAAGGCATTGCGGCCCGTAACTCGTCGTACTTCCTGGCCACTGTTTTCAGCAACACCACTACAAACGGCGTCTCCTTGTCCTTGGAGAACTCCTTGAGCCTCTCAAAATCTTCCTTGGTGATGTAGTCCTCAAGCTCAAAAGAATAATCGAAAGCATGCACGGCACAACCCTCCATATCCATTGATTCGTATCCCATTGATAGGCCGAAAAAACGGCCGCTTCTTCTATAGTTTACTGCAAAAAAGCATTTTCGGGCCTGAGAGTCTGGAAATAACGGGAGCTCATTACCTGTGCTATGATTAAAAAAATTCTCCCGTGCCCCGGGCATATCCCTTCATCCGGAGGCGCTGAAATCCAGAGGAGGCTCCGCATGAGCAGGCTCTTACTTCTGAGGCAGGAGGGGTACGACCGGCACGAGCTCGATTCGGCCACTCGGAAGATTTTTGAGGCCTTTGATGCTCCATCCTTCATACGCCCCGGCGCCTCGGTGCTCCTCAAGGTGAACCTGGTGGCCGGTCATCCCCCCGAGCGCCGAGCCACCACCGATCCGGCCGTCGTCCGCTCCGTGACCGAGAGGGTTCTGGAGCTCGGGGCTCATCCCGTCATTGCGGACAGCCCCGGGATAGAACCCTTCCGGTCCGTCGCCGAAAAATCAGGGCTCGCAGCCATAGCCCGCGAGCTTGGTATCCCCTGTCTGGAGCTCACGGATTCCACTCCCCTTCCCACGACGCCTGACTCCGCCTTCAAAAAAGTTGAGGTCTCCCGCCTCGTCCTGGAGTCCGACGTCATCATCAACCTCCCCAAGATGAAGACCCATGGCCAGATGCTCCTCACCCTGGGCGTCAAAAACCTCTTCGGCTGCATTGTGGGGCAGCGCAAGGCCGAGTGGCACTACAACGTCGGACTGGACTGCAATGCGTTTGCCGGTCTTTTGCTGGAGCTTTATCTCTCCATTGCACCGCACCTCACCATCATGGACGGAGTCATCGGGATGGACGGGACAGGCCCCACCAGCGGGAACCCCTACCCCTTTGGCCTCCTCGCCGCCGCTCAGGACGCGCTGGCGCTGGATTTTCAGCTGGCCCGGATGATGGGGGTCCGGCTTGAGGACTTCCCCCTCTGGCGCGTCGCCGTCGCCCGAAACCTGCCTCAATGTGAGCTCTCTTCCCAAGTGACCGGGGACTTCCCACAAGACCACGTCTTCCCAGGCGTGAAGGTCCCCTTGCTGCGCGGCTTGAACCTGCTACCTCGACTACCTTTCAAAGCTTTTTGGGACAGCCTCATGGCGTCCCGTCCCGTCCACGTCCCGGAGCTCTGCATCGACTGCGGAAGGTGCGAGGCCGTCTGCGCCGCAAAAGCTTTGAAACACCGGAATCGCAGGCTGACCTTTGACTATACCCGCTGCATCCGCTGCTATTGCTGTCATGAGATGTGTCCCGTCAGGGCCATCGAATTTCGGGAGAGCTTCCTGATGCGGTTGATGCGGCTCCTGAGAGGCACGCGCAGCTGAGGCGCTTCCGTTGCTTTGAAAAGGAGGAGGGATTCTAGATGAACTGGGGGCTTATCGTCATCTGTGCCATCGCTCTGGGGCTTTTCGCGGCCCTCAACCGGGGCGGCAAAAGGTCCATCTGCCCCAGGGGCTGCCACGGTTGTGGCCGGTGCATGAGCGGTGGGAACAGGGAGAGGAAAGAAAATTAAAAGAAGCTCACTCACAAATCCAGGCGGGGACAAAACTCCAGGCCGCCTTGAGTTCGCTGGCGCAGCGCTTGGCCTCCGGGTCCATCTTATTCAGGCATTCATAAAAGGCCTTTGAATGATTCAGCTCCAACAGATGACAGAGCTCATGCAGAAAGACGTGCCGGACGAGGCGGGGCGGCAGAAAGAGCAGCCAGCCGTTTAAACTAATATTGCCGGCAGAAGAGCAGCTCCCCCATCGGCTCCTCATCCCCTTGACGGCGATGCGAGCAGGACTGAAATCGTACTCCAGAGCCACCTCCTTCAGCCGGCGGGGAAGAGCCTCTTTTGCCCTTTGCAAAACCCAACGCCTGAGCGTTGTCAGGGCTTCTGCGCGGTTGAAGTCCGGGGCCAACAGAAGCCTCCGGGTGGACCCTTCCCTCTGCTCCTCAAGGCGAGTCCGCACGTCCTGCCCGGACGTGACGTGCCAGAGCTCGTCCAGAGCCCGTAGCTCCACGACGGTCGGAAGCGTGCCTGCCTCTGCCTCCCCATGGGTGCGGCGGGCCGTCTTCTCCAGTGCCTTGACGATCCATTCTTTACGGGCTTCCAAAATGGAGGGCAGCTGTGAGAGAGGAAACCCGGCCGGGACGACCACTGCCACCCCGGTCACATCCACCGTCAGACGGATGCGGCGTGCGCGTTCGCTGACCCTCACCCTGCAGGGACAGCTCCCTCCGCCCGCTCCCTCCAGATCCAGCGTGATGGTCCGGAAACTCTCGCGTCTCTTACCCATCGCCCTTAAAGCTCATGCCTTTTAGAGCAGTGAAAATCAGAGCGCGTTCTCTTTCCCATGCAGCAGCCTGACGATGTTGCCCCTGTGCCGATAGAGAGAGAAGAGGGCCAGCAAGAGCGTGAGCAGGATAAAGGGGAGGGGGGCATCCAGCATCCAGAAGAACAGGGGCATGGCCCAGAGCGACGCGAGCGAAGCAAGAGAGACGTAACGAGTGGACCTCATCACTGCGTACCAAATAGCCCCGCTCATCAGAGTGACCGCAAAAGATTCATAAGGCCACAGGAAAAATACAGTGCCATAAGTCGTCGCCACCCCTTTGCCCCCCCGAAAGCGGAGCCAGAGGGGAAAGTTGTGCCCCATCACCACCGCAAAAGCCGAGAGTGAGAGCATCAACGGCGTGGGCAAGGCAGCGTTTGCCGTCACCAGGAGAGCCAAAGCTCCTTTGAGCATATCCACTATCGTAACGCCAACAGCCCAGCCCAGTCCCATAAGGCGGCGGACATTCGTCGCCCCGATGTTACCCGACCCCACAGCACGGATATCCACACCCCGAAAGAGACGGGCAGCCAGATAACCCGTGGGCAGGGAGCCGATGAAATACGAGACGAGCATCCATATGATTGCGGACCTCATCGCAAAACCCTCCTTACTCAAAATAAAAACTCAAACTTCTCTGATGCCTTAACGGCATAATATCTTGAAAACAGAAATAACCGCGAAAAACGCGAAAATCGCGAATGCTTACGAAGTTTGACTTTGAACTTTGAACTTTGAACTTTTCTTTATCGTGGTTCGCGGTTCCTTTTTTCGGTTCTTTTTTGTGTTCATTCGTGTTTATTCGTGGTTCTTTTTTTAGTCTGTGCGAAGTTTGAGTCAAAAACTCTGAGGCAGACGGCATCCAGCTCGTCCCGGATGCGTTTCAGGTCGGGCAGTCGCGCCAGACCAAACGAGGGTTCCGCCCCTGCGCGCCAGGGAGGCAAGCCGAAACCCTCGGCAAAGGCCTCCACCTTCGGATCGTAGGGCAAAGCTGCGACAGGGACCTCGGCCAGAGCGGCCAGAACGAGAAAGTGCAGGCGCATTCCGATAGCCGCCTTTGCTCCGGGGAAAAGCCACGCAGCATCCTCCAGGGTCGTTAGGCGCTCCAAGCGGGTACACTTCAACCACCCTTCGCGGATAAGCCCCTGCAGCAACACCTCGTCCTCTTCCGAAAGGGCCGTCCCGACGACCTCACCGGGAAAGGCTCCTGCCACCGCGCAGGCGGCCTCAGCAAAGGACTCCATCTGTGGGCTGGGGCGCAGGTTCACCAGCAGAACCTCTTTGCTCGAAGACACCTCAGTCTGCTGCTCCGCCGTAAAGGCCTCCGCCAGAGAAAACACCAGGTCCTCACCCTGATATGCAGGGAGCTTCATATCCCGGCACATCTTAAGAGAGCGCGCATCCCGGACGTGAACGACGCGGCACCCCCTCAGAGCATCCTGAGTCAGCGCACGCCCCAAGCGGGTGTTCAAAGGACCAAGCGACTGCCCCAGGACCCAGGGCGTCGCACCGCAAAGACGCGCCAGCCTCGTCAATCCCCAGTACCAGGCGCAAGACCTCAGGCTTGTGACATCCTGAAAGAGCCCCCCGCCGCCCAAAAGCAACGTGTCGCTACGGACCAGAGTCCGAAGGACATCCCAGAAGCTCCAGCGGGAGACACTCTCCACCCTCAGGGCCCGGCAGGTCGCCTTTGGGTCAGCTGAGAGGACGACGACTCTCTCTCTCTCGACCCCACAACGCAGGAGAGTCTCAAGCGAGGCCTGAGCCAACAGCTCGTCCCCCAGGTTCCCAAACCCGTAATAGCCCGCCAGAGCCACCCGATACCGTCTACCGCTCATCGCACCGGGACGTTCATTCTATCAGGAACCGCGCCCTGCGGCACAGAGGTAAAAGCCCCCAGCGCAAGGCCGCAGCAACTAAGAACCCCAAGAGAGCTCCCGTCCAGAGGCCGTTGAACTCGCGCAGCAGGATAAAATCAAGGGGCGTGTGGAAATGGCAGAAGCTGTTGACCACGGAAGAAAAACCCAGGACCACCCCGATTCGGAGCACCTCGCGATAACGCCTCCAAAGCCCCAAGCTCAGGGCTGTGGAGAGAAGGAAAAGTGAGGGGTAGCCCAGGAAGAGTTCCTTGCTCCTGGGACGGGCGACAAGGGTTTTCTCCAGCAAAACGCGCAGCTTCGCCTCGAACCCAGGGATGAACTGCACGTTGTCGCTGCGAAAGAGGACCAACCCCAGGCCCAGAACCAAGACCCCACACAGAAGCAGCTCGCCCCACAGAGGAGGGCGCGACAGAAGCTCCCTCAGAGACTCGGGATGAAGGCGGTTCCTCAAGTCGTGCAGGAGTACGAGCAGCGGCGGCAGCAGCAGAGTGAGCTTGACCCCGGAAAACGTTCGGAGGCGGAGCATGTAAAGGGGCTCGCTGAAGAGCGCCGCGATGGAGAGCCCTCCGACCACGGCAAAGAAAAAGCCAAGGGGCAGAGTCCTCCAGATCTCACGCCCATCCCTCATGTCCATCGCCATTAAAGCAGCCTCCGTAGAGGCGAAGACCGCCGCAAACGCCCCCAGAAGGCGAGCCGCGGAAGGGATTTTCCAGGCAGCCACTCCCGCGCTCAGGGAAACAAGGGCCCAGAGGACAAGGACTCTCCTCCCCCCACCAAGACCCCAACGGTGAGCATAGCTCCAACAGGCAAGCCCCAACATCACCGCACAGGAGAGCGCGGCGGGAAGCGACGGATAACTTCCCTCAGACACCTCAGAAAAGAGCGGGGTCGGCTGTTTCATGACAAAACCGCGGGAGCGGAGCTCGTCCGCCAGAGAGCTGAGCTCTCCGGCAAAATCCTCCAAAGCCCCTCCCTTGTTGTCGTAGAAAGAGGGCCGCAGGACGAGGAGCCTTACGGATCGCTCGACAACGGCACGGATCATGCGGTCTCTCAGAGCCGTCCGCCCGATGCGGCGCGCCAGGAGCTCCTCGTTGGTCACGCTGTGCAAAGGGATGAGGTTGAAGCCGGAAAGACTCTCCAACATCGACCCTCCCAGCTGACGGGAGAACTCAACCTGGGCCACGGGGACCTCCTTTTCCCGGCATAAGGAGGCCAGGAGCCCCATGTTTGGATAACCGACCGCCATCTCACCCGAAGGGGCAACCAAAGAGATGGAGGGATAGGCCTTCACAAGCTCTTCAAAGGCTGCAAGAGCCTCCTGGGTCTGCCAGGGAAGCGCGGGGGCCACGCGGTAAAAGAGAGGCAGTCCCGCCTTGACGCCGGCCTCAAGCCCTTCAAAGTCAGGGAGTATCCCGGTGGTCCTCAGAGCCTCAATGGTCGCGGGGACGCGCACAGAGGGGAGCGACCCGGAGTCACTGAGCGTCCCTCCCGTTCGCGCCAGCAACAGGGAGAGCGCCAGAGGCCCGCCCTTCTCGTTCGGAAGGGACACCTCCGTCCCCGCGTTCTCTCCGGAGGGACCCCCATCTCGGACAGGAGTCAGCCTGGGGCCAAAGCCGTTCTCGGAGTCCTGCCCCGTCAGCTCGTTCACCATCAAAAGGCTCAGTCCCTTTTCCTTCAGAAGGGACAGAGCTTCCAAAACCGGAACTTTGGAAGAACGGGCCACAAGGAACACGTCACGAAAGTCCGCGATGAGCCCCACGTTCCGATTCTCCTGCTCCGCCCTCCGGCGCGGCCCCAGGCTCCAGAGGGAAAGCCCCAACACGGCAAAAAGCAACAGAGCTGCGGATACCCGATAACGATAAAACCCCTTCATCTTCAAGTCACGACTCCTCAACTTCAGTCAGCACTTTCATGGAAGCCAAAAGCGCAGGCAAAAAGCGCCGTCTTTTTTCTTTTTTTTGGGGGGACACAACAGACTTCCGCTCAACACCCCCAGAACGAGGCGGGTGAGAACCCCAGCTCCTCCAGCATCAGGCCCACGCGGCAGAGAGGCAGCCCGACCACGTTGAAATAATCGCCCTCCAGACGCTCCACCAGAATTGAGCCCTTCCCCTGAATGGCGTAGCCTCCGGCCTTGTCTCTCCCCTCTCCCGTCGCGACGTAGGAGGCCCTCAGGGCCTCACTGAGAGGGCGGAAATACACCTTTGTCTTCTCGACGGAGGAGAGGAACCTGGAACCAAGCTTCAGAGCCACCCCGGTCAGGACGAGATGGAAACGGCCCTCCAGGAGGGCCAGCATCTCCCGGTTTTCTTCATCGTCACGAGGCTTGCCCAGAACGCGCTCCTCTACAACCACAACCGTGTCTGCCGCCAGGACCAGGGTTGGGCCTGAGGAACAGGGGCAAGCCTCAGCCTTGAGGCGCGCCAGGCGCTCACAGAGAGCCTCCGGCACCTCGCCCGGCCGGGCTGACTCGTCCACCTCAGGGGAGGTGACGCTGAAGCGCAGCCCCAGCTCCGACAGGAGCGCGCGACGCCTCGGGCTTGCGGAGGCAAGAATGAGCTCCGGAAAATCCATTATAGCCATCCCCCACTCTCTCAAAGAACGCCGTTACCCAAGAGAACCGCAAGAGATCCCAAGGTGAGGCAGTAAACCCCAAACAGACGCCATCGTCCTGCCAGGACCAGACGGCGAAGCAGTAGTAGAGCAACCCATCCCAGAAGAAACGCCACAAAAGCGGCCCAAAGCCAGCCGTCCGGGAGGACTGCTAAGGAGGCGTTCTGCAAAAGCTCACGTCCTTCAAGGAGAGAGGCTCCCACGATGGCGGGGATGGACACCAGGAAAGAAAAACGGAAGGCCTCCTGGACTCCCAACCCCACAAAAAGGCCGGCCACGATGGTTGCGCCCGAACGGGACACGCCTGGAAACACTGCCAGCCCCTGAGCCAGCCCCACAAACAGAGCTGCCCCCATAAAGAGCTTTTTCCGCCCATCCGGAAACATTGAGACGGCGAACAAAAGGCCCGCCGTCACCAAGAGCCCGTAGCCTACGGTTACAGGAGAGCTCATGGCCCGCTCCACCAAATCCTTCAGAGGAAAGGCCACAAGCGCAGTCACTATTGAGGCTGCGAGGATGCCCCAGCCGTACCCCCAGCCCTCACGCTTTCGACCTTCAGCCGAACCCCAGCCAGCCAGCCATTCCATGGCAAGGACTCCGAGGTCCTTCCAAAAAAAGAGCAGCACCGCCAACATCGTGGCACAGTGCAGGATGAGGTCAAAGGCCAGAAGCCCCTCGCTCTCAAGACCGAAAAAAATCTGAGCAAGGGCAAGATGTCCGGAGCTGCTAACGGGCAAAAACTCGCAGAGCCCCTGAATCACGCCCAACAAAAGCGTCTGGATGTTAAAGGTGATCATCAAAATCTCCTCAGAAAAAGTCCTTTTCAATCCAGTTGTCTGAGCTGTGGGAGCCTTTTCCAACCACTGAAAACACGGGGACAATGAGGGCATAAGAGGAATTGCGGCGCCTCAGGATATCTCGGACGCGGTTTCTGACAGCTTTACTCACTGCCTCCAGTTTGAAGGCTCCCTTGTGCTCTTTCAGCACGCGAGCCACGGCAGTACGCACCTCCTGCTTCACCTTTTCATGGTCATCCGAGAGAAAGACCCCCCGAGTCTCTATCTCCAGAGGGGCTATCAGGGAGCCGTCTTCATCCAAAGCACCGGCGATGATGACGATGCCCTCCTCTGCCAGATCCCAGCGCTCCCTCATGACGAAGCTTTTCAGCTCGCCCACAGCGTTGCCGTCAATCAGAACAGCCCCGGCCTGGACCTTATCCTTAAGTCTGGGCTTGCCCCTCGTGCTGAAGGTCAGAACCGAACCGTTTGTCATCACAAAGATGTTGCGCTGCGGGATGCCGACCTCCTGAGCAAGTTGCGAATGACGGACCAGATGCCGGTACTCTCCATGGATGGGGACAAAATATTGAGGGCGGGTCAGGTTCAGCATTATCTTTAACTCCTCTGCCGAAGCGTGACCCGAGACATGAGTCTGACGGTCCTGTTCGTAGACCACCTCGCAGCCCAGCGCAAAGAGCCGGTTTATGGTGTTGTTGATGAGTTTCTCGTTGCCAGGGATAGCAGAGGCCAGAATAAAGATGGCGTCCCTCTCCCCAAGCGTGATCTGCCGATGGTCTCCGCGGCTCATCATGACAAGGCCGGAGAAGGGCTCACCCTGGCTGCCGGTCGTCATCACCACCAGTTGGTTGTCCGGAATTTTTCCGATGTCCTCCGCCTGGACGATCATCTTTTCGTCTATATCCAGGTAGCCCAGAGAACGGGCAAGCTCAACGTTGCGCACCATGCTGCGCCCCAGAAAGGCTATCTTGCGGTTGAAGTGCTGCGCCCCATCGGCAACCTGCTGGATCCGATGGACGTTGCTGGCAAAGGACGATACGATCAGGCGCCTCGTCCGATAATTGCGGTAGAGGTGGTCGAGTGTACCGCTGATGATGCGCTCTGACGGGGTGTAGCCCTTTCGCTCCGCGTTGGTGGAGTCGGAGGCCAAGAGCAAAATCCCCTTATCTCCCTCCGCTGCCAAGGCTCCGTAATCCGTCACCCTTCCGTCAATAGGAGTAGGGTCCAGCTTGAAATCGCCCGTGTGGAGCACCCTCCCCAAAGGCGTTTCGATAGAGAGGGCAACCCCATCCGGGATGGAATGGCTCACTGCAATAAAGCGGATTTTAAAAGGCCCCAGCTCAAGGAAGTCGCCCGAACGGACCTCTTTCATGACAGGCTTTAAGGCGGGCAAGTCCTCCTCAAGCTTATGACCCACCAGCCCCAAGGTCAGGCGCGTCCCATAAATCGGCACGTTCAGACGTGACAGGACGTAGGGCAAAGCCCCGGTGTGATCCTCGTGCCCATGGGTCAGTAAGATGCCCAGCACCTTCTCCCGATTCGCCTCCAGGTAGGAGATATCCGGCACGATAAAGTCTATCCCCAAAAGCTCCTGATCCGGGAACATCAATCCGCTGTCGATGACGATGATGTCGTCCCCGTATTGGAGCACATACATGTTCTTCCCAATCTCGCCCAGCCCTCCCAAGGGGATGAATTTGAGCTGAGCGCTTCTGACAGTTCCAACCTTCGCGCCTGAAGAATTGTTTCTCCGGCGCGACCTTGAAGCTTTTACAGCCATTAATACGCATTGCCTCCAGACGATTAT
>JAAYOR010000060.1 GCA_012520235.1 Fretibacterium sp. | reverse complement strand
GGAGAGGAGGCCAACACTAATACGGCCCCATCCCTTACGTCCATCACGATCAGCGAACCTCTGTAACCCTCAAGAAGCTTCAAGGCCAGCTTCTGCGCCCCCATGTCCAGCGAGAGGTGCAGGTCCTGACCTCTTCGGGCACGGCGGGAATCCAAGGTACGCACCTTCCGCCCCCTGGCGTCCACCTCAATGAGGTCCTCTCCCGAGCGCCCTCGGAGCTGCTCTTCGTAGACTCGTTCGATCCCGACCTTGCCGATGAGGTCCCCTCCTCTGTATCCCTCAGGACGACTCTTCAGTTCCTCCTCGGATATCTCGCCAAGGTAGCCCGTTACGTTGGAGACCCAGCTCCCTGAGGGGTAGGTTCGTCTCCAGACAGGGAGCGGAAAGAGCTCTCGCGGAAAGTCGGAGTCAGCCATGAGCTCCGCCATCTGAGGCATGGTGAGGTTCGGCACGAGGCGTATCACCCGATAAGGAGCCCCACGCTGTTTTTCAATCGCCCCCCGCAGGTCCGGGACTGTCATGGGAATGCCGTGCCGGACGAGGACTCTGCTGACGCGCTCCAGTTTTTCGTCCGTATTGAGGTCCAGAGGGTACCCCATGATACTGAAGGTCGTCTCATTCACTGCCAGTGGCACTCCATTCCGGTCATAGATAGCACCGCGCGGGGCCGGAACGGTGATGATCCTCAGGCGATTATTGTAAGCCAATCGGACGTATTTGTCCGATTGCACTATCTGAAAAAAGTAAAGCCCCATCAACAGACCCAGCAGAGATAAAAAGATGGACGTCATCAAAACTTTGAGGCGGTGGTCCAGCAGATCGCGCACCTCAGGCATTGGGATTCTTCTTTCTCCGGTGACGCGCGTAGGACAGCACGCACAACAGAACCAGCGGCAGGGCCCAGAGCTGCTGGAAGAGGAAGTGCAAGCCTCCTGGCTCCCCCCCCAGTATCAGGACGGGAAGAAGAGGGGGAATCAGCTGAGAGGCGGAGAAAAGGAGGAACACGACGGACAGAGTCCTTCCTGAAGAGGGCAGGGTATGCCAAAGCCAGAGCACCAGCATAACGACAATAACATAACCCAACGTAAAAAATCCGGGGATCCCAACCCAGCGCAGGTCCCACAAAAGCCCGCCCGCAAAGGCAATCCATATGGCTCCGGGATGCACCTCGCGATCTTCAGTCAAAAGCTGATACACCAGACCCAGCATGAATATCTCCGGTACCTCCACAAAGCCCCAGGTCAGGACGGTGAGGAGGTCCTGCGTCAGCCAGAGAAGGAGCAGCATCATCGCGCTCCATCCTTTGCCCGGGAGAGCAGAGATAGGGTGTACAGCCGGGACAGGTCCGCTCCGGTCTTTACCCGATAGGTTGCGTATCCATCGTCCTCCGTGCCAACCTGAGCCCCCACCTTCCCGATGGGCAGGCCCGGAGGCAGCTGCTCTCCGATCAAAGCCGTGCTGAGGTTCATCCCGGAAAGATCCCCGCGAGCCACCGGGACATAAGTCAGGAGGACGGTCCCGTTGCCTTCCCCCACCACCACTCCCAGGTCCCGGGTCTCTTCAATGACGACCGGGATCATCAGGGATGGGGAAGTGAGGAGTTCCGCCCAGGAGGAGAACTTTCCCACCGAGGTCACCCTCCCCACTAGAAAGCCGTCCTGAAACAGGGGCAGGCCCGAGGTCACACCTTCGTCCTCCCCCTTGTCAAGACGGACCTCGTTCCACCAGGAGAGCGGGGCCCGCATCGTGACTTGTACATCGCTCATGCGGGCGTTCAGCTCTGCCTTCAGCTGTTCGTTCAGGACGACGGCCCGGGTGACCCTCAACGCGGCATTTTCTCTTTGCAGCGTTTCAATCCTGTCCTGCAGCTCGGACTTCTCCCTCGCCCACAGGAACATCCTGCCCAGGAAAGCACGCAGCTTTACTGCAGGATACTCGGGGACAGCCAGGATCTCGCCCACAATATCCGCAGCACCCTTAACTATTCCCAAGTTGGACGAAACCCCAAGGAGAAAAAGGCTGAGGATGAGAGCCGTCAGTCCGTGGACCCATTCCCGGGTCTGACGCCGGTCAAACATAAAGCGTCCCTTTCACCTCTTCGAACACAGTCTTCAGCGGGCTCCCCGCTCAACGGACATCAACACGCGCTTCATCGCGCCCAGATTCTCCAGGATCTTCCCCACTCCCAGCGCCACCGAAAAAATCGGCTTCTCCGCCACAATGACAGGAGTGTTGATGGCACGGGAGAGCCTCTCCGCAAAACCGTTCATCAAAGCCACTCCCCCGGAAAGCACCACGCCCTGGTCCACAATATCCTTGGCCAGCTCCGGGGGCGTCTTCTCCAACGCCACCTTGATCATGTCCTCAATGCCCCCAAAGATAGGGTCCAGGGCCTCACGGACCTCGACGGAAGAGACGATATCGCTCTTGGGGAGCCCGTCCGAGAGGTCTCGGCCCTTAACCGCCATCTCCAGCTCCGGCGACATGGGAAGGGCCGAACCGATGGTGTTCTTGACCTCCTCCGCCGTCGTCTCGCCTATCAAAAGGGCGTAGCGCTGCCTTAACATCGCGATGATAGCGTTGTCCATCATCCTGCCGGCCGTCCTGAGAGAGCTGGTCACCACGATACCCCCCAAAGAGATGACGGACACCTCGCTGGTCCCGCCGCCCACGTCGATGATCATACACCCCTGGGGCTTGTCTATTGGTAAACCGACCCCCAGGGCTGCCGATATCGGCTCGTCCACCACGTAGGCCTCGCTAGCACCGGCGCCTAACGTAGCGTCGACGACAGCCTTGCGCTCAACCTCAGTGACCTCGGCAGGGACTGAGATGACCACCCGGGGATGCGACACGAAGGAGTGCCCCCCGTTAGCCCTGCGCAGACAGTAGCGGATGAGCTGCTCCGTCATCTCAAAGTTGGCGATGACTCCATCCTGCAGGGGCCATATGGTCTCAACCCCACTGGGCGTCTTGCCGGCCATGGCCTTGGCCTCACGTCCAACTGCGATGACCTCAAGCCCCGTACCACGCGGTAACTTGCGCACCGCAACCGTGGAGGGTTCGCTGAGAACAATCCCTTTCTCCTTCTCATAGACAACGATGTTTGTAGAGCCCAGATCTATCCCTACGTCAAGCCCCAAAAACCTGGAAAGGTACTTGAACATTCTTTTTCATCACCGCGTTTCCTAAGATGCGGACCCTCGAAGTCGTCGGAGAACGCCTTGTCTCCCTCGTTCCAAAGCGCCCCAAAACAACCTGAACCCTCGTAAAAAATTTCTTACTCTCATTTTTTAAAAAAGAGCTAAAAAGCTTAACTTATTAACTTAGAGGGGCCAGAACGGGTTGTGCTGCCGCTCCTGACCGATGGTCGTTTCCGGGCCGTGACCAGGCAGGACAGACAGGTCATCTGGCAGAGCCGACAAGCGGCGCAGCGACTCGTCCAGGGTGAATTGATCCCCTCCGGGCAGATCCGTCCTGCCCACGCTCTGGGCAAACAAAGTGTCGCCCGAGGCCAGGACACTCTGTGTCCCCCACATTATAAGATAACACACCCCCCCAGGCGTGTGCCCCGGGGTCGCCAGAACTTTGACTTTGAAATCGCCTATTTCCAGCAGGTCTTCGTCCTGGACGAGGCGAAAATGCTCCACTCCGCTACATCTCATCCTGAGCGAAACCTGCATCGCCTCCGGAGGGCGCCGCAGAAGCGCCGCGTCTCCTTCGGCAATGTAGACGGCATCTCCCACCAGAGGGAGAAACCCCTCAATGCCCGAGAGGTGATCCAGATGCCCGTGGGTCAGGAGCACTGCCTTCAGTTCGAGCTCATGCTCCTTTATAAAGGCCAGAACTTCGCCCACGTCACCACCCGGATCGATAAAAAAGGCCCGTCCCGCTTCGTCCCAAAAAAGATAACCGTTCGTCCACAGGGCGCCGAGCGGAAAACGCTTGTACTTCATCGTCATTTATGCCTCCTTGCGCGTATCCAGGAGCAGGGTCACAGGCCCGTCGTTGATGAGCTCGACCTGCATATGCGCCCCAAAGACGCCGCAGGCGGTCTCGACCCCCAGGCTCTCGACCTGCCGGACACAATACTCATACAGCCGCTCTCCCTCCTCGGGCGCAGCCGCGCCGATGAAGGAGGGACGCCGGCCTTTTCTGCAGTCCCCGTAAAGAGTGAACTGCGATATTATTAAAGCCGCCCCTTGAACATCCAACAGAGAGCGGTTCATCTTTCCGGCATCATCCTCAAAGATACGGAGGTTGACCATTTTCTCGGCCAGCCATTCGGCATCCTTTTCTCCGTCGCCCTCCCCCACTCCCAGGAGGACGCACAGCCCCAGCCCAATTTCTCCGACCGTCGCGCCGTCGACTATGACGCGCGCCTCGGAAACCCTCTGCACCACCGCACGCATGGCACTACCTCCTCGTCACTTCCAACATCCCCTTGACCCCGTTCAGTTTACCGATGATCTCATAAAGGTGCTCCGCGTTTTTAACGCGCAGCTCTATCGTCATCCGCATCATGCTGTTACCTATCATCGTCGCCTTGATGCCATGGATGCTGCCTCCCGCCTGCCCAATCACCTGAGCCGCATCCCTGATGAGGTTGGCCCGGTCGAGGGCCTCAGCCCTCAGACGCGTCGTATAAAGCTTTCCGGACGGCGGTCCCCAGGAGACCTGGACGACGCGCCCCATCTGAGCGTTGAGTATGTTAGGACAATCCAGCCGATGCACCGTGATCCCTCTCGTTCGCGTGGAGTACCCCACGATGCCGTCACCCGGGACGGGCTCGCAGCAGTTGGCTATGACGACCATAACCCCTTCAGCACCATCCACGATGATGTCAAGACCCGACTTGCGCGAGGCTGTGTGCTTCTTGACGAGCGACGTGATGTCATCCGTCGGATGCCGCTGCTGAAGATAGGCCAATGCCAGCCTCTGTGCCACAGTGCTGGGGCCTGAGGAACCGGAGCCGACGGCGATGAGCAGATCTTCTTTGCCCAGCAGCCCCATATCCCGGGCCACCTTCCTCAGGGCCGGAGCCAGCTCTTCCGGGTCATCCGGAGCGATGTCCCTCTTGCGGAGCTCCCGCTCCAGGAGCTCCCAGCCTCTGGACAGTTTTTCCTCCCTGTCCAGCTTTTCGGCCTGTCGGAAATAGTTGCGGATCTTGCTCTTTGTCTTGCCGCTCCGCACTATCTTAAGCCAGTCGCGAGAGGGAAATCCCTGGGCTGAGGTGATTATTTTGACGATATCGCCCGTGCTGAGTTCCGTGCTCAGAGGGACGATACGGTTGTTGATCATCGCTCCAACACAGCGATTGCCGACCTCTGTGTGAATAGCGTATGCAAAATCTATCGTCGTCGCGCCCTTGGGCAGGACCAGCGGCTTGCCCTTAGGCGTGAAAACATAGACCTCGGAGGTCAGGATATCGCTCTTCAAGAGCTCCAGGAACTCCTCCGGGTCATGGCCCTCCTGATCTCCCTCCAGGGCCTGCCGCACCCACATCAGCTTGGCGTCCAGGCTGTCCGCACTGCCCCCCTTAGACTTATAAAGCCAATGCGCGGCAATGCCATACTCCGCCAGACGGTTCATCTCCCCCGTGCGTATCTGCACCTCCATAGGAGCCCCAAACGCCATGACCGTGGTGTGAAGGGACTGATACATGTTGCGCTTGGGGTTGGCAATATAATCGTCAAACTGCCCTGGAATAGGGACCCACAGGGAGTGGACGATGCCCAGCACCGCGTAGCAGGCCGGCAGGTCCTCCACCAGAACCCGAATAGCCAGGATATCATAAAGCTCGTCTATAGAGAGCTTTTTACGCTGCATTTTTTCATAAATGCTGTAGTAATGCTTGGCACGCCCCTTGATTTTACAAGGGATCCCATCCTGAGCCAGCCGCTGCTCCAGCTTCTCAATACCCTTCCGGATGATTTCCTCCATCTCAGGCAGACGCTTCTTCACCTTCCTGCGGATGTCGTTATAAATCTCCGGCTGCAGGTATTTAAAGGACAGATCTTCAAGGTCTCGCTTGATATGATAAATGCCAAGCCGGTGGGCCAGAGGTGCGAAGATCTCAAGAGTCTCCCGGGCGATGCGCTCCTGCTTATCGCGGCGCAAAGCGCCCAGAGTCCTCATGTTATGCAGGCGGTCAGCCAGCTTGATAAGCACCACACGGATGTCCCGCGCCATGACGACGAACATCTTGCGCAGGTTCTCGGCCTGATAATCCTCGGCGGACATGAAGGGCAACTTGCCCAACTTGGTGACTCCGTCCACCAGGGTCGCGACATCCACGCCAAACTCCTCCGTCAGGAGCTCCCGGCTCGTGTCCGTGTCTTCCAGGACATCGTGTAGAAGAGCTGCTTTGAGGGCCGCCAGGTCCAGCTGCATATTCGCCAGAATGGCGGCGGTGCTGATGGTGTGGAGCACGTAAGGGTCCCCTGTCGTCCGCTTCTGGTCCGCATGAGCGTGCCCGGCAAAGACAAACGCCTTGCCCAGCTGATTCATCTGGGAGGGAGAGAAGGAGGTGAGGCATTTTGACCAGAGCTCCCTCCAGGCAGTGTTCACCGCATCCGTCCGGCTCTGCTCCGGAAGCTCCACAAAAAAGCTGTCTCTGAGCCTCGCCATCTCCTTCAACTCATCGTTACTTGAGAGCTCCGGGACGCTGTTAAGGATGGACTGCATCGCTGCGTCGTCTATCTGCAGCGCCTGCAACTCGCCCTGAGCTTCAGAGGACAAAGAAATCGTGCCGGGGGTCGGATTTTGCTCATCCCCCCGGCTTAAAGGTTGTCGCAGCGGCATTCCATCCTCTGAGACCCGTTGGTTCTCTGTGCCTTGATTCATCATCATCGTTCTCTCCTCAAAAGCCAAGGCAGCTCACCCATCCGCTCTCAAATCTCAAAGGCCCTCAAAAACTCTCAAAATAGTTACCATCCTCTAGCCCAGAACCGCGTAGTCCAGGATAAACTGCACCTGCTCCGTGTTGCGCCAGCAATCAATGCGAGGATGGTACACCCAGCCCGTCACGTTGGAGATGTCCTGCAGGCTTGCCGCAGCATTGAAAGCAAGAAGCCGGACGTCGTCCACCATGACGACGCTGTGCCTACCGCCCTTGCCCAGGGGAGCCACCCTGTCCGAATCGCTGCCGGCCCTATAAAAATAGGGACAGGGGTTGTCGTTGCCGAAAGGCCCCAGGGCACTCACGCTCTTCCAGTCCTCCAGGGTGATGGACGCCGGCGACAGATCGATGGCCCGCACGACCTCCTCCTCCACCTCCAGCCCCGCTAAAATGTCCTCCAGGCTGTCCTCCACCGCGTCCCAATTCTGGGTGGCGACGGAGAAACCCGCGGCGTACCGGTGCCCTCCCCAGGCTTCCAGGAGGTCGGAGATAGAGCTCAGGATACCCACCGCATTGGCGCCGGTCGGCACTCGCAAGGTGCCCCTTATCTTCTCTCCAACCGGTGCGGCCAGAGCCACGCCCTTCCGACGCTGTGAGCAGATGCGGCTGGCGACGCCGCTGAGGACCCCAACGGGCCATGACTTGTCGAACATCACGTGACGCCGCTTTCCCTGGCGGGAGGCAATGGTCGCGGTAATCCGCTCCGAGAGAGACTGGCGCTTCCGGTTGGCCATGACCAGCTTGCCCACACAGTCATAGACATCCCCGCCTCCCACAAGAGCCCTGACGGCAATGTCGGCGCAGGATATCCGGCCCGGGGCGTTGAGGCAGGGGATCACCCTCATGGAGAGCTGCTCTTCCGAAACCGTCCTCTGTTGGATGCCCAGCTTTTCAAAGAGTGCGCCCAGCCCCCTTCGGGGGTTCTTGCGCATTATGGCGAGCCCTCTCTGCACCAGAGCCCGGTTCAGAGGATGCAGGGGCATACAGTCCGAGATGGTTGCAAGCGCCACAAGGTCCAGCGCATAGTTCAGCCAGGACCGGGAGAGGATTTCCTCCTTCCAAGCCCAGCCCCAAAGGACAGCCGTGGCACAAAGCTTGCGCGCTGCCTCATCCCCATCCACAAAGGGGTTCACTATAGTCGGGAAGGTAACCTCCTCCCCAACCGTGTGATGATCGAAGACAAAGACATCCAGCCCCTCTTTGCTCAGATCATGAAAGAGCTGAGAGTCATTGGTGCCGCAGTCCACAACCACAAGGGTGTTGCAGCCGCTCCTGACCAGGAGGTCCAGGACATCAGCATGCACCCCGTAACCCTGCTTGTCGCGGCGCGGAATAAAGTAACGCACGCCCAGGGCCTTGTGGCGAAAAATCTCCATCGCCAGGACTGTGGAAGCGATGCCGTCCACATCATAGTCCCCGTAAACGACCACGTTTCCAAAAGAACTCTTAGAGCGCCACAACTCAGCCGCCCGGCTGGAAGAACTCCCCAGCGAGAGCTTTTCAAGAAGCGTCTGGAAACATGGCCGCAGCCAGGAACGCATCTTCTCAGGATTGCTCAGCTCCTCCCGACGCCCCATCTCCAGGACCATCGCAGCCAGGTCAGAGCAGCAAAGCTGTTGCGCCAGAGCGCGGGTAGAGTCGCTGATCTCATACAGTTCTAAATTAGAATCCAGGCAGGTTGATAGCACGAGACGCATTCCTCCCGTCATCCAAATCTCCGGCTCTCAGGAGCAAACCGTCCTGCAGAAACCTCTCAAAGACAGGCTTCGCATCCTCAAAGCCTTTCAATATAATATCAGCTTTGTAATCCATTCAAAGTCAAAGCCAATTTTTTCTTTAGCCTTGCTTGAAAAAACAGCACAGATTCGGGAAAGCGTCGTCCTGTCTCTCCCGTTCAAAAAGGCTGACCACCCTCGTGAGATCCCCTCTGCTTTTTGCGACGCTCGATAAAATAACGGCGGAGGAGCTCCCCGCACTCCTCAGCCAGCACCCCCCGCCGAACCCGACATCGATGGTTCAGACGAGTGTCCCTCGGAATGTCGTAAAGCGATCCCACGGCGCCTGCCCTCGGGTCACAGGCGCCGTAGACAAGGGTGTCGAGACGAGCATTGACGCAGGCGCCCGCGCACATGGGACAGGGCTCCAGGGTCACATAAAGGTTGCAGTCTCTAAGGTTCCAGGTCCCAAGGCGCGCCGCGGCCTGACGGATTGCTCTGACCTCAGCGTGTGCTGTCGGGTCCTGAGTTTTGACATTGGAGCCTGTGCCAAGGACCTCGTCCCCGCGGACCACAATAGCGCCCACGGGGACGTCGCCCCGCCTCAGAGCGTTGAGCGCCTCTGCGAGGGCAAGCCTCATAAAAAAAAGATCCTCCGGCACGGCCCTTATATCTTAACCTTCAGAATAAGTTTCTTGACTATTCCCTTCGTCTCAAAGGAAATGAGGGGCTTGTGCGCGTCCTCCGGAAAAAAGAGGACAAACTGTCCCTTGGGAACCTGAAAATAAACGCCCTCCCCTCTGTAGAAAGCCGTGTCCTTCTCGGGAGAATAAGGGATGTCCAAAGTGAGGTTGTTGGTAGGGGCATAGCCATACCACTCCTGCCCCTCAAGCGTCACATGGATGTCCACAAAACGTTCGTGCGCCTCAAAGAGCTTGGCGTCGTGAAATACGGTCTCCGCCTCAAAGACGTCCAGGTAAATCTCGTCTCCTATCAGTGAGGTGCGCCCAAGCGACAAAGTGGCCAGATCTGACTGCCCCGCCAGATAGTCCAGCCCCTTCCGCACTCCCTGCCCCAAGCCGCTATAACGCGAGGGGTAAAGCAGCGTCCCTAAAATCATGAGTCGATCTCCCCTATTATATTTGCGATCTTCCCCACCTGCTCCAAGCCTTGAACGTCCGTGCGAAGCAGTGGAACAGTCGCTATTTTCATATGAGCGAAGCGCTCCCGGATAACCTTGAGGTACTCGCCCTGAGCCGCCAGACGAGGTTCAAAAAAAGCCCCCGCATCCTCGGGGATGACCCGGTTGACAATCAGTCCCCCTACGGGGATGCCATACTTCTGGAGCATCTCCACAGCCCGCCCCGTCTCCAGAATCGGCATCTTCTCCGCGTTGAGCACGAAGAAAAAGGCACAGGCCGACGGGTCCGTGAGATACCTCCGACTCTTTTCAAAACGGTCGCGGCGGAGCGTCAGGGACTCTATCACCGGATCGTCCTCCGCACGCTTTTGCATCTCCGGATCGAAGCGCCCGCCCATTTTAAAGAGACTGACAGCCTGCTGACGCTTGGCAATCAGGCTCTCGATCCAGCTCCCCAGGATCTCGGGGAGGGACAAAAGCCTCAGGGTGTGCCCTGTGGGGGCTGTGTCAAAGACAATGGCGTCAAAGCGCTTGCCGGCCCCTTGTTCGTCCATCAGTTCCACGAACTTGTCGAAGATGGCAGCTTCCTCCGCTCCGGGTGAGGTGTAAGCTATCTCCATTTGGCGCTTGATCTCGTCCACAATCACGGGGCTCACGATGGAGAGCATCTTGTCCTGAATGGACGTGATATAGCGCTTGGCCTCAAGCCCCGCGTCTATTTCAATACCCCAGAAGTTTTCCGCTACGCGGGACACCTCCGCGCTCAGAGGGAGTCCCAGGATGTCGGAGGTGGAATGGGCTGGGTCCGTAGAGACGAGAAGCGTTCGGCACGCCCTTTGTGAGAGGGAGTAGGCGTAGGCCGCCGCACAACTCGTCTTCCCCGTGCCCCCCTTGCCTCCAAAAAACGTGAAGGGCCTGTATTTCACCGCACTGTTCCGCTCCGTCTCTTCGCCCATCTCCATGCCCTCGCTTTCCGGATTTCGCCTTCGAAAACTCCAAGGCTTCCCTAACCCGTTTTTTTAAGAATACCTGTTTTTAAAATTTTAACTAGGTGAAGTCGTATTGTGCGGCCTTTTCAGCCACAATAGATTGACGATTCATTATACGCCTTTGCCAGGGGATCATATCTTCGGCGAGATAGGGCAGCATCTCCAGTGCATAATAGGACATGGGGTTCGGCAGGCCCAGAAAGTCCCCAAAGAGCAGGAGCATGACGTTATCGTTCATGTCCCAAGCCTCCTTGCGGATGGCAGCCACGCGTTTATCCATGAAGGTCCCTATGACGAACCACCAAAGCCACTCCCCTACGGAACGCAGCTTCTGCCAAAAAACGCTTTCTTTAGCCTGTTTCGTCTCCATACCGCTCATATCCGTCCCTTCTTTCTTCTCTCGGTCTCCTTCCCGCTCTCCGTGTCCCCGGAAGGTTCGGCAGCAGCCCCTGTACAGCAGAACCTAATAACAGGACATCCCTCGCAGAGCGGTCTGCGCGCCGAGCACACCGCCCTCCCGTGCTCAATCAGGTTGATGTGGGCTCCCAGATAACGGTCCGGGGGCGTCTCCTTCTCCATCAGAGCGCCGATAGCCTCCGGGGTCGCCTTCTGCGGGACAAATCCGATGCGGCGACACACCCGGCTCACATGAGTGTCCACCGGGAAGGCGGGCATATTCAGGTCAAACATGAGGACACAGGCCGCCGTCTTCTCTCCCACCCCTGGGAGGGAGAGAAGATATTTCCGCGCCTCGTCCCGCCCGTACCCCCTCAGAGGGGCCAGGGAATAGCCCCCAAAATCCTCGCGGACCCGCTCCAGGATCCTCGCGATGTAACCGGCCTTGGACGGTCCCAGCCCGGCAGGTCTCACCGCATCCTCTATCTCCGCGACGGCTGCCTCGGCAGCGAGCTCCCACGTCGGGAAGCGCTCCTTGAGACGCGTAAAGGCGACATCCCGATTGCGGTCGTTCGTGTTCTGAGACAGCACCGTCAGGACCAATCCATCCAGGGGCTCGTCATGCCCCAGCGCCGGCGGGTTTGCCTCGTTGCCCCAACGCTCTTCAAGACAGTCCAGAACGGCTTTAATCCATTCGCCCGTGCCCGTGAAATCCGGGCTCAGCGCCAGCGAAGACCGCGCAGAGCGAGAGCCTCCTGGCGCCTTATCCGACTTCAGACGGCTCATGCGTCCTCAGACCCTTCATCTGAAGGGGCCTTTTTTTCGGCATCCTCGACTTCGCCGGAGAGGTCCTTACGCAACTTGATGTTGTCCTCCAAAAGCCTCTTGAGCCGCGTCTTGACTCGCCCGTGGACCGAGGTGGGGGGGAAAGAGCCGTCCTTGCGCTCTTTGCCGGCCTTCACTCCGGTCAAAAGCTCAATTCCCTCATCAATGGTGTCCACAGCCCATATCGAGAACTGGCCCTCGGAGACAGCCTTGAGCACCCGGTGGTCGAGCATGAGGTGCCGCACGTTCCTCCTGGGAATCATCACGCCCTGCCGGCCTGTCAGGCCGGCAATGCTGCAGTAGCCAAAGAACCCCTCAACCTTCTCGTTGATCCCGCCAATGGGTTGGACGTTTCCGAACTGGTCCACCGAGCCCGTCACGCCAATCTCCTGAGAGAGGGGCAGGCCGGACAGGGCTGAAAGCAGACAATAGAGCTCGGTGGAAGAGGCGCTATCCCCCTCGATCCCCCCGTAATTCTGTTCAAAGGTAATACGCGCCGACAAGGCCAGGATCATGTCCTGGGCATACTTTCTCCCAAGGTAACTGGAGAGCGTCAGCAGCCCCTTGTTGTGAATGGGCCCCGTCAGGCGCACCTCCCGTTCGATGTTGACGACCCCCTCCTGCCCCATAAAGACGTTGGCAGTGATCCTTGAAGGGTGCCCAAAGCGATGGTCCCCCAGGTCGATGACAGACAGGCCGTTGATCTGCCCGACGACCTCTCCGTCCGTGTCCACGCGGATGACGCCGCTTGAGAAGGCACGGGTCATCTTGTCCTGATAGAGGCTCGCCCGATATTTTTTGTGCTCAATTGCCTTGCGGACGTGCTCCTTCTTCACCAGAGAGGACTTTTTGGAGAGGGCCCAGGCGTGTGACTCTATGAGCAGCTCCTTGAGTCTGCCCAACTCGACCGAGAGCAGCTCCTGGTCCTCGGCCTCGCGACTCGCCCACTCGACGACCTCGGAAAGGGCCTCCGCGTCAAAAGGGTTCAGCTGTTCCTCGGCAAGGATATTCGCCACAAAGGCACCCATCTTCCGCTCTGAGGACCGGTTGCGCGGCATGTCAACGTCAAAGCTGGCCTTGATTTTGAAGAGCTTCTGAAACTCCGGGTCGTAGTATTGCAGCAAGGAATAAATGTAGGAGGAGCCGACCATGACAATCTTCAGGTTCATTGGGATGGGGCTGGGCCGGAGGGAGGAGACGGGGATGGCTCCATATTGCTCCCCCAGGTTTTCTATCGTCGCCTCCTGAGTGCGCAGAAAACGCTTGATGGCTTCCCAGGACATGAAGTTCATCAGCACCTTCTCGGCGTCCAGGACCAGAAAACCGCCGTTCGCCTTGTGGAGCGCCCCTGCCGTGATACGGCGAAAATCTGTATAGAGATAGCCTTGACGGCTCTCATACTCCACCTTCCCCGCCAAATTATAGTAGGTGGGGTTTGTCTCCCAGACGACCGGAGCACCCTCCTCCGGATTGTTGCTCACAAAGAGGTTCGCTCCGTAACGAGTGAAGTCGACCTCTGCGGAGTCATCCCTGACAGCGGTCACGAACGCACCGAAGTTCTCAATGACGTCCTCCGTCATCCGGTCAAGCCATTCTGCCAGAGGCTCGTTGTCCAGGTACTTCTCCCGGACATCGGCCAGGCAGGGCTCAATGGCGGAACGGCATATCTCCGACTCCAGCTCGCTGATGCGGTCCTTAAGGTCCTTCTCCATGTCTCGAATCCGGCGGAGTCCCAGGAGCGTCTTCTGCGAGACCTCCTCCGAAGCGGTCTGGTAACGTTTCTGTTCCTCGTCGGTCAGAGCCTCAAACTCCTCCTGCTGAAGCTCCTTGAGGACCTTTTTGCCCTCCTCATCCTCCGACTCAATGAGCGGGATGTTGACAAAACCCTGGGGCGTGCGTTTCAGGGAAAAATGCCTCTCAACCGCTCCGGCCTTGAGCTCGTCCATAATGGCTCCGGCCTTCTCCTGGAACTCCTTGACATACTGCGCCTTGGCATCCTCGTACTGGCTCTGTTCAAAGGCTTTGCTGATGGTTATCTTGAGCTCATTCAGGAGCTCCTCCAGCACAGAGCAGAACTCCCTGCCTCGGCCTGCTGTGACATTTATTGCCAGAGGCTGGCCGGGCTCGTCAAAATTATAGACATATAGCCAGTCATCGGGAGCTGGAAGGGACTTTGCTCTGGCCTTCAGGCGGTCAAGCGCGTAGCTCGTGCGGCCACTGCCGGGCCGGCCTGTTACGAAAATGTTATAGCCCCGTCCCGGGACAGTTAATCCAAAGGAAATGGACTCCACCGCCCGCTCCTGTCCGACCAGCCCGACATCCGAACGCAGCTCATCGGTGGTCTTTGCCTTCCAGCTATTTGGATTCTTCACCTTTCGGAGCTTTCCCAAAGGCAGCCTCTTCTTGTCTCTCATGTCCATCACGCCCTCTATCGTAGTGGGTCTTGCGCTGTTTGCGTGCGACTCCCGAAATTGTACCAGGGAATATCTTGATATCCTAGCATGTTTCCATGCAGTAGCCATCATCAATTCACCGCAAATTTATCGACGCAGCTTTTTCGCATGTTTCAATCGTTCCTGTTATAATTCAAAAGAGTTCGTTACCCGGGCCTTTTTCGTACAGGGCGTGAGAAGCAACCTCAGGAGGTTGAACAATTCTATGGCATCCACGACAAAAAAAGCAAAAAATCCGTCCGGCCGCGCCGGACGTTGGGCGTGACGCTATGTGGTGGCGTATCCTTCTTTCACGAATGGCAGCCTATCTCTGGCCCCCTCGCCTGTTTGCCGGGCTGACTCGCATGGTGGCAGAGTGGCAGCGCGGCGACACACGCAAAAGGGGGCTTCTCCTTCTGCTCTTCACCCCCATGCTGCTCTGCCTCCTCGGGTTGTCCTTCAGCGTCGCCTCCTTTGTGCTCTTTGTCCTCCCCTCCCTCGTCCTGCGCCTTCTGGGATGGCTCTTGTTGACGTCGCTTTTTGGAGGCGCCGGGCTTTATTTTTACGAACGCCTGAAAGAGCCGCGCACCTCCTCCGGCGACACAGCCTCCGAGGAGCCCTACGACATCCCATCCTCGAAGGACAGCCAATCGGACGGATCTCATGCTTCCGAATCCACCCACACCTGGTACGATAACGTCCGCAACATGAGGTGGAAGCAATAAGAGGGGTGGAGCATAAGGGGCAAGGAGAAGGACGCCACAGTCTCACCTGTACGCTCCAGCGTCTCAGGCCTCCGAGCGTCTGAGATCACCCCAACAAGCTTGCCCGCGCATGGCTTTTATGTGGAAAAGGCTGTTGATAAACTCAGGTCCTGATGCTAAGGTGAACGAAAAGAATCCAACGAAGAGGTGATATCTGTGGCAAAAGTTGCCTTGTTTTTAATCGAAGGTTTTGAGGAGACAGAGGCCCTGACGACCGTGGACATCCTGAGGCGCGGCGAACTGAACGTGACGACAACCTCACTGACCGGAGACCTCACAGTAAAAGGCAAGCACGGAGTTCAGGTCGTGAGCGATGCTCTGTTTGACGACGTGAAAGGGAAAAACTTTGATATGCTGGTCATCCCCGGAGGCACCACTGCCTACATGGATCACGAGGGGCTGTTGGAGCTGGTCCGCCGCTATGACGCCGAAAAAAAGCCCCTGGGCGCCATCTGCGCGGCTCCTGCAGTCTTCGGGAAAGCCGGTATCCTGAAGGGCCGGCGCGCCGTCTGCTATCCGAGCATGGAGTCCTATTTAACGGACGCCGTCGTCGGCACTGAAAACGTGGAGACGGATGGGCACATCACGACCGCCAAGGGGCCGGCCATCACCCCCTTCTTTGCCCTGAGGCTGCTGAAGGTCCTGAAGGGCGAGGAGACTGCTAAATCTGTGGCCGGCGACTTCCTGATCCCTCTCATCTCCTGAAAAGGCCTTTCAACCACGAATAAACACGGATGATAATAATGATGCAGTTGGGCTTAGCATG
>JAAYOR010000059.1 GCA_012520235.1 Fretibacterium sp. | reverse complement strand
GTCCGTCCCGACCTGCTGCTTCTGGACGAGGCCTTCTCGTCCCTGGACGTGATCTTGAAGCTCGACATCTTCAAGGTTCTAGGGACTCTCTGGGAAGCGGAGCGCTTCACCCTGATGACGGTCACACACAACCCCCGCGACGCACTCCTGACCGCAGACCGCATTCTCATCCTGGGAGGGTCGCCGATGCACGTCCTTCGGGAGCTCCGCCTCCCCCCAAGGGTGCGAAGCAGCTCCGACCCCGAGGTCCTGGAGACAGAGAATCAAATCCTGCGTTGCCTCTCAGAGACGCCCTGAGCAGCCCAGAAACAATGCGCGGGAGAACGCGGTCCGTGCGAGAACACCGGACCCTAAAAGGTTCAAGGTTCAAAGATGTGTCAACCCTTAATTTAACTTTATAAACTTGATAACTTTGAACTGTCCTTTTCCGTGTGCATTCGTGTCTATCCGTGGTTCTTTTTTCTGTTTTTCTTTTCTCATAGTTTTTTCTGTTCTTTTGTTTTTTCCGTGTCTTTCCGTGTTTTCCGTGTTTTCCGTGGTTCCTGCTAGGGTATCTGCGAAGTTTGAGTTCATGCAATGGACGTTCCTCCGCTTATGAGGGATAATGAGAAGCTGTGGAACTTGAACCGGCACAGAGAAGGCTCACTCCCTTAATCATGGTTGTGCCCAAGCCTTGCGCGCTTCACACAGCTTGGCTTTCAACTTCAAGAGGCACAACCGCAGTTGGCTCCCTTATACTAAAGTAGTCGAATCAGCTGTTCCTTAACACCTGTTTTCACCTGATCTCATAGAGGAGGTTTTATCGTGACTGACATCAAACAGCAGGCCCAGAACATGAACACACAAATGGTGGAGTGGCGGCGGCATCTGCACGCACACCCCGAGCTTGGCTATGAGACGCCCCAGACCATGGCATTCATTGCGGAGCGCCTGAAGGAGCTGGGGGCAACGGACATCCGAACGGGCGTGGGGAAAGGAGGCGTCACCGCGATAATCCAAGGCTCGGGCCCCACTCCGGTGCTGGGTATAAGAGCCGACATCGACGCCCTGCCCGTTAAGGAGGAGACGGGGCTATCCTTCGCCTCCACCGTCGAGGGGCGCATGCATGCCTGCGGGCACGACGCCCATACGGCCATGCTGCTGGGAGCAGCAAAGCTTCTTATTCAGAATAAGGACAAGCTGAAGGGCTCCGTCAAGCTGATTTTCCAGCCTGCAGAAGAGGTGACCAGCGGCGCCATGACCATGATTGCGGATGGTGTGCTGGAGAACCCCAAGGTGGACGGCGTCGTGGGCCTGCACACAGGCAGCCTGTGGGGTGGGTTTAAGTCCGGCGAGATCGGCTACTGTGAGACCCCCATGATGGCCGCCTGCGACTTCTTCTACATCCACATTAAGGGCAAGGGAGGCCACGGAGCCACCCCCCACCTCACTGTCGACCCCATCTCGATTGGCTGTCAGATTTACTCAGGCCTCCAGACCATCGTCAGCCGCGAGACCAGCCCTCTGGCTCCGGCCGTCCTGACCGTCGGCAGTTTCCAGGGCGGGGCAACCCCCAACATCATCCCACCCGACTGCACCTTGAAAGGGACCTTGCGCGCCCTTACGCCCGAGCTCCGGCGCGAGCTGCAGGATCGCATCACCCACATCGCCCAGGAGACGGCCCGCCTCATGAGGGGAAGTGCAACGGTGACGTTTGACTACGGGCCTCCCCCGCTCATCCCCGACAAAGCGATGGTCCGGAAACTCGTCCGCGCCGCAGGTGACGTGGTGGGCCCCGAGCGAGTCCGGGCGATACCGGAGCCCACGATGGGGGCAGAGGACATGGCCTGCTTCCTGGAAAAAGTTCCCGGCGTCTTCTTCTTCCACCCCTCCACCTTTGGGGATGACCGCGACTACCCGCACCATCATCCCAAGTTCTCCATCAACGAGGACGTCCTCTGGACGGGCGCCGGCTCCCTGGCTCAATTCGCCCTGACCTGGCAGGACTGAGAAGGGACCGCAGCCAGGGAGAGGGGTTTATCTTAAATCCATCGCTTCCGGAGGTCTTAAATGCCGCTCAAAGCTCTGCTCCTCTTCGCCCTGTCCGGCCTTTACACGCCGGGGCCGAACAACATCATGGCCATGAACAGCGCCCGACAAGCGGGCCTGCTCAGGAGCCTGCCCTTTTATTACGGCATGAGCTCAGGCTTTGCTTTTATCACTTTCCTGACAGCCCTGTTCAACGTGGCCCTTGAAAAAATCCTGCCCCAGGCTCAGCCCGTGCTGGGCGGCCTGGGCGCCCTTTATATGCTCTACCTGGCTGTCAAGCCCTTTCTGCCCCATTCCCCCTCCCCCACCCCTGCGGATGACTTGAAGGAGCTGCACTCTTACCGGGAGGGGTTTCTGCTGCAGTTCCTCAACCCCAAAGTGATGCTCTTCAGCCTCACCCTCATGTCCGGCTTTATCATCCCCCATGTGCGCTCAACCCCACTCCTTCTGCTCATCTCCCTGATCGTCGGTGCTTTCGGGCTCTCCTCCCAGCTTCTCTGGGGGCTGTTCGGCTCCATCTTTCAGCGCTGCTTCGCACGCCATGAGACGGCCGTGAACCTGGTGATGGCCCTTCTGCTGGTCTATTGCGCCTGGTCCATATCCGGCTTCGACTTCAGCTTCCTGAAGTACTGCTTTCCCTGAATGCTGCTCTCGGGGTCGTAGGCCCTTGTCCAAAGCACACCACCCTCCCTTCCCTGTCGATATTTCAGCCTGAAGCTCTGGCAATTCCCTCTGAGAAGTGTTTTAATGTGTGTGTCGTACTCAAAAATTTAAAGTTACCTGAGACAGAATCCCCTTATTGGTTAGAACCGCTGACCCATATTAACAACCACAGACCATGCCTTTTGAGGCCAGGAGCTTGACTGGACTATGTATGGAGTTTGGTCACAAGGGCACAGTTCCATGTTAAAATTCAGGGATACGTCGGAGGACCTTCCCGGTTTATGCTCATTAACCGCTATCAGCGACTTTTATGAATGAAGCAGCACTTCTTTAAAACAGGGAGCGATTTTTGAGTGAGTGTGAAAGTGATGGAGAACAACAACTGCAGCATCGCTATCAAGATAGATGTGAGTACTTTGAAGGGATATCGGGAGGGGCTGCCCCGGCTGCTGGACATTCTGGCAGAACGCCGCTTGAAGGCCTCCATCTTCTTCGCCATGGGAGCTGATAATTCAGGTCAGGCGTCTCGCAAGGGCTTTATTTCCAGGATGTTCCGCGCGTGCGCGCTCTCCACCCCAATGACCGCAGGCTCAAACCCTGATCTGTTGAGACGGGCTCTGGACGAAGGGCACGATTGCGGCATCCATGCCTGGAACCCTGTCACATGGCAGGGGCACCTGACCGAACTCCCTCGCGCTGCCATTCGAGAGCAGCTTGAGAAGACCATGGAGCTCTACGAGCAGATAGTGGGGACCGCTCCAAACTCCTGTGCGGCCCCCGGCTGGCAGGCAACCCCGGACAGCCTGGCCGTTCAGGATGAACTGGACTTCACCTACTGCAGCGACGCCCGGGGGAAGACTCCCTTTTTTCCCCGCATGGGCGGCATCCTCTTCAAGACTCCTCAGGTGCCCACGACCCTGCCAGCCCTCGACGAGATCTGGGGTCAAGGGGTTCATGACGCCGAGGAGGCGAAGGACTATTACCTGGACCTGCTGGAGCCGGGGCTGAACGTGCATACCATTCATGCAGAACAGGAAAAATGGTTCATAAGCGGCCTTTTCTCCCGTTTTCTGGACACCTGCCTGGACGGAGAGCTGAGCTTTTTCACTTTAAGCGAGGCCTTGGAACAGACCCGTCTGAACGGAGAAATTCCCGTCTCCGACCTTCAGCTTAAAATACTGCCGGGACGGGACGGGACCCTGGCCTTCCAGAATACCTCCGTCTGAAAATCCCTGTGGAGAACGCTCCTTTTCGTGAAAAACATGCCCTCCACCTCCCTTGAGGAGGGGGGCTCCTGCAGAACTCTTTGAGGAGAGGGGCGCCGCGCCCCCTCCATCTCAAGGGACGCCCCGAGGCAAGAGAGGAGCGTGGTTGTGTTGCGTCTGCGTCTGAGGACGCTTTTGCTTTATACTTTTTCACTTTTGGGTCTGTTTGTGCTCCTGCTCTACCTTTTAAGCCTGAAGACGTCCCCCATCGTCTGGGTACAGGGAGGCCTGGCGCTTTCACAAGAGGTCTGGAGCCACATTTATGCGTTCTGGAACGTGGTCCGCCGCTATATCCACTGGATTTTAGGCGCTTACGCCGTGACGGCAGCCATCGTGGTGCTGCTGGAGGAGCAAAATCCGGACCGGGCAAACCTGTGGCTCTTCACCCTCCTGCTCTTCCCCTTCGTGGGCATCGCGGCCTACATGTTCTTTGGCCCCAACGTCAAGAGCGTCCCGCACCGCTGGCGCGAGCGTCGCTTAACCCGAAAGCATCTGCGCCGGCGCTGGGGCAAACACCCCTCACAGATCGGGCCCGGTCTCTCCTACCTGCTGGCCGTCTCCTGCGGCGCGCTTCCCACCCGGAAAAACCAGGTGGAGCTCCTCCTGAACGGCACACAGACCTTCGAGGCCATTGAGAAAGCCCTGAGCGAGGCCCGGGAGTACATCAATATGGAGTACTTTTCCGTCGCCTCCGACGAGCTGGGGACACACATCGGTGCGATACTGGCCGACCGGGCGCGGGCGGGCGTGAAGGTCCGCTTCCTGTACGATGCGGTGGGCAGCTGGAATATCGGCCGTGAGTATCTGGAGCGGCTCAGGGAGGCTGGCGTGGAGGTGGAGGCCTTCATGCCCGTGGCTTTTGCTCGCTTCCGCAGCGGGCTCAACCACCGGGACCACCGTAAGATCGTAGTGGTAGACGGACGCATCGGTTTTCTGGGCGGACTGAACATCGGCGACATGTATCTGGGCAAAAATCCCCGGATGGGGCCGTGGCGTGACACACATCTTTCCATCCGAGGGGAGGCGGTCCAGGAGCTGAACCGCGTCTTTCTGGAGCTCTGGGAGCGCTGCGTCGGCACAAAGGCGCCTCCCTGCACTTTTCCCGACCCTCCACCTCATGAGGAGGGAGACGCTCTGGTTCAGATAGCCTCAAGCGGCCCAGGCCGTTCTTTCCGCGCCATAGCCGACGGTTACTTCCACATGATCTCCGGAGCCAAAAAAAGGGTCTGGATCACCACCCCCTATCTGGTGCCGGGAGAGGCGCTCTCCAACGCGCTCTCCGTCGCGGCACGGAGCGGGGTGGACGTTCGTATCATCGTGCCCTTCAAGGCAGATCACACCCTGGTGTTCTGGGCCTCTCAGTTCAACGTGGATTCCCTGCTCCGCAGCGGCGTGCGCGTCTTCAGCTACAAAAAAGGTTTCATCCACGCCAAAACGATGACGGCAGACTCCTCCATCGTCTCCGTCGGGACGACCAACCTGGACGTGCGTAGCCTGGAGGTCAACTACGAGGTTCAGGCGTTCATTCACTCCCCTTCCCTGGCCGCCAGGATGGAGGCTGAGTTTCTGAACGACCTGAAGTGCTGCGAGGAGGAGACTCTGACGGGGCGCAAAAGGCGTTCGCCCCTCAAAAAGCTTCAGGCAGCCATCGGGCGTCTCTGGTCGGCCCTGTTATAGCCGGTGGTTTTTTCGTCCGAAAATTGAAAAGGACCAAGGCTCAAAGAGGCCGTGAGGAGATTTTTCCAGGAAAAGATAGATGCTCTCCTCTGGAAGACTTGAGGGTTTGCTCGCAAATCAACAAAAAGGTTGTGTTCGACATGTTTAATGGTAAAAATATCCTGGTGACAGGCGGGACCGGCTCCTTTGGCAAAGCCTTTATCGCAGAGGTTCTGAGGCGTTGGCAGCCCCGGAGGGTGATCGTCTATTCGCGCGACGAGCTGAAGCAGTATGAGATGCAACAGACCCTCGCTGACCAGAAGCCCATGCGCTTCTTTTTGGGGGACGTTCGAGACGAGGGACGCCTGAGGCTGGCGATGGCCGGGGTGGACTACGTCGTCCATGCTGCGGCCCTGAAGCACGTTCCGGCTGCGGAATACAACCCGATGGAGTGCATCAAGACAAACGTCATGGGGGCTCAGAACGTCATCCAGGCCTCAATGGACGCAGGAGTGCAGTCCGTGGTCGCTCTCTCGACGGACAAGGCAGCCAACCCCGTCAACCTCTATGGGGCCACCAAACTCTGCTCCGACAAGCTCTTCATCGCTGCCAACAACTTCATCGGCAGCAGGCCCACCCGGTTTTCCGTCGTGCGATACGGCAACGTCATGGGCTCCCGCGGCTCAGTCATCCCCTTCTTCCGCAAGCTCATCAGGGAGGGAGCCTCCGAGCTTCCCATAACGGATGAGAGGATGACGCGCTTCTGGATCACACTGTCGCAGGGGGTGAACTTTGTCCTCAAAGCTTTTGCCCGGATGCAGGGCGGCGAGATCTTCGTCCCCAAGATCCCCTCCTCACGCATCGTGGACCTGGCCCTGGCTCTGGCCCCCAACCTGCCCCGCAAAATAATCGGGATCCGACCGGGCGAGAAACTCCATGAGGTCATGTGTCCTCAGGACAACGCAAACTCGACCCTCGAATTTCCGGACCATTACGTCATCAAACCCTCCATCTCCTTTAGCGCCGCCGTAAACTATGAAAAAAACCGAATGGGGGAGACGGGAGTCCCGGTAGCCCCGGACTTCTGCTACGCATCCGACACCAACGAACACTTTCTCACCGTGGACGAGATACGAACTCTGATAGGTTTCGAGGCTTAAGGAAGGATTCAATCAACGACCCTTTAATCCGCCCAAAGCCCTGTGAGGGCTTCTTTGTTGGGAGTGTTTATTTGAGTGCCTTGCTCTTTTTCATATCCCCCTCCTTGGTGATGATATGATGTACCCCACGAAAGGATGTGAGAGAATGGAAGAAGTACAGAATCAGACCCTGAAGTATGCGCTTTGCAATGTGGTGAAGATGCTCCGTCTCTCCGACGAGTACGCCAGCCTTTTGCAGGATAAGCTATCTCCCGAAGATTTTGATGCGGTGATGGACAATTATAAGGAGATTGCCATGTCTTACACGCGCATGCCCCGAGATCTCCCGCCAAGCGAGGTCGTCCGTGAAGCAAAGGTCGTCTTGGACGCCATTGGTGAAGAGCTGGCTTCCGACGAGTTGGCGGACATCTTGAACCTGGGCGTCATGGCCGTGGAGAGTGCACTGGCTGAGTATTCCGTCCAAAAAGTCTATGCCAGCTGAAAACGTTGCTCCAGGCGCCGCTGTTTTGGCTGAGGAACTGCATATCAACTGCATGAAGTTCACTCCCAGTCGTCGCCCTATAGCCTTAAGCCTTAATCAGGGTGTATTCTTCCCCTACACTGTCAGAGAAGGGCGTGTTGTTGTCGCAACCCCCTTGATGGAGCCGGATAGACCTCAGAGTTTTCTTAACGAATGCAAACTTGATTTTAATGAAGGAGACTCCATTAACGGAAAAAACTTATGGGGTTGTTCTGATGCTATGTCGGGCAAGCTCCGCAAGGGAACTTCCGAAGGAAGAAGCGGGAGTCATTCTCGGCAGGATGTAGTTGTAAAAGGCAAGCTTTGTTATGCGGTCATCGTTTCCTCATGGAGTGGAGAAAATATAGATCCCCACCCGCTGAACCAGCTCAAAAACAAGAAAAAACTCAACTAAAGCCTCCCCCGGGACTTTTTTGCTCCCCAATCCACAGGTAAATTTTAGAAACTCCTTTGACATTGGGAATTTATAGGTTTTTCCCTTCACTCAATGGGTGAAAAGAGAACGCAGGGTCTCCGCAGAGCTTCAGCAGCTCCGAAAGGGCAAAGCTGAGGGAGACGGGAGTCCCGGTAGCCCCGGACTTCTGCTACGCATCCGACACCAACGAACACTTTCTCACCGTGGACGAGATACGAACTCTGATAGGTTTCGAGGCTTAAGGAAGGCTTCAATCAACGACCCTTTAATCCGCCCAAACCCCGCAAAAACTCAACAAAAACGCAAAAGCTCCTCCGCGCGCTGTCAAGCTCCAGAGAAAAAGCCTCCTTAGAACCTCCTTGCACAGAGTAACGTCTGAACCTTCCGGCATCTTGACTCTGCGACATTTAACGCTTACAATCATGATATCGTAAGGAAACTACGTTTTTTTATGTTTTCTACGTTTTTTTGTTGTTTTTTTGCTTTTAATGATGTTTTTAAAGGGGGATGACGCGTGCACACTGCCTTTGCTCTTAAATACAGCTTTTTTTCCCTTGACTTTTCCCTGATAGGGCAAAAATTTGCGTGCGTGCGTGCGTGACACATTCCTGAAATACAAAAAGCTGAGGGCGGTTTTTCCATAGAAAACGTTAGGAGACGTTTCGCCTGCCCTGCGCTCTGTGCGTGGAGCGGGCAATTTTTTTAAAAGGGAGCGATTGTGATGCATTGAGGATGAAGGCGGGATCACCGTTGGGGGTGTTCTTGTTTTTGTCTCTGACATTCGACATGTTTGTCCCTAATTGAGGACTCAGGGAGAGCGACGCAAAAATTACACGGGGCTGCAAGATTGCAGCAAAATCAGAATTATAAGGAGGTTTTTCAGATGTCAATTAAGGCAAAACTGCGTTTTATGGCCCTCGTCGTCCTCTTGGTCATCCTGACCATGGCGGGCATGACGTACTTCCGGGGAGGCTCGTCCCTCAACGACTTCCTGAACAAGGCCGGTCTGGAGACCGTTCAGGCTAATGCTAAACAGTCCGCGGAGATATTTAACAAGGTGTCCCAGATAGCCTCGACCTCCGCCGCTGCCATAAAATATAGCATTGAGCTCTCCAGCATGGACGAAGCGCAGCTGGAGGAGCTCACCGTCGCCCTCCGGGACGTCAACTCCAAAGCTGGCATCGTGGACGTCCATTTTTCCAGTCAGGAGACGGGGCGCATCTCCATCAGCAGCAGATGGAAGGAGCCGGACGACTACGACGCCCGCACCCGGGCCTGGTACCAGGAGGCCGTCGCGGCCCCCAAAGGGACCGTGGTCTTCACTCAACCCTACCTGGACCTGGTGACCAACCAGATAAGCTTATCCGCGGTCGAGGCCGTTTACTCCAATCAGGGAACCCTTCTGGGCGTCCTGGGCGTCGACATCAGCCTTGATACCCTGAGCAACCTAGCTGTCAACCTCAAGATCTTTAACGAGGGCTCGGGCGCCATCATCCTTCGAGACGGGCTCATCGTCGCCCATTCCAACGAGGATTACGTCTTAAAAGCCAACCTCCTGAATGGCAGAGAGTTCTCAGAATCCATGCACGCCTTCGCGAGGCGCATGGTGGCAGGAGAGACCAGTTTTGCCGACTACGAACAACAGAACCAGCACCGTCGGGCTTTCTTCGCCCCAATCGGAAACGGCTATTACCTCGCCATCTTCTTCCCCATCACCGTCATGGAAGGCATCGTCCGCGGCCTCACCTCAGTTCTCTTAATAGTCGCCGCTGTCGCGCTGGTGATTGTCACCGGGTTGATCTTCACCATCACGCGCAGCATCTCCCGCTCTGTGAACGGCATGAATGCCGTGACCGCAGAGCTCGGTGCCGGGGACCTCACAGTCCGCTTTGACGACCGCAGTCGCGACGAGCTGGGGCAGATGGCTAAGGCCCTCAACGGCATGCTCGACTCCATCTCGGACGTCTTTGGGAAGATCCAGCACGAGAGTGAGAACACCTCCCGAGGTGCTGAGACCCTGGCCGCCCTCTCCGAGGAGACTCTGGCC
>JAAYOR010000058.1 GCA_012520235.1 Fretibacterium sp. | reverse complement strand
TTCTCCTTTCAATGTCTGCAGAGCCTTGGTTAGAACGGAGCTGAGGTACCGGGGGCGGAAGTGTCTCGACGCTTTGGGGTACGAGTTCTATGCATGCTATCGCGACAGGCGTCTCTGGAAAGCAGAGACGTGGGGGGACTATAACGGCTCTGCTGAAGTTGTCGGCAGCCTTTTTCAGAAACTTCAAGTCTACCAGACAGATCCGGAAACAAAGCTCTCATGAGTTATCCAGAGCTGGCTGTCATCCTGAAGGAGTCCTTTCTGCATCATGTTGCCCTGGAAGCCGCTGGAATTGACAATGCGGGGACATTGCCAAATGGTTATGATGACTTTGAGGGGAATCAGACCTCGTCTCCAGAAGGTTCAGTTCAAGCTGTTCATGATAGCGGCTGCTTTTATAGGCTTCTGGGTCGCGGATTGAATTTTCTCTCCATGCTGCGGAACGTTGGGATAGAGCACAAAAGGCCTTGCAGGAGTTTCTCGCTGACTTGGGATGTCAAAAGTCTGATGCACGAGATGGAATTTAAGGGCTGAAAAGGGGTTAAAAACGTGGAAAAGGATGCACGCATTTACGTAGCCGGTCATAACGGGCTGGTGGGAAGCGCTATCGTGCGGCGGCTAAAGTCAGCAGATTTCCGTTGTCTCTTGCTTAAAACTCGCAGTGAGCTGGATCTTTGCAATCAAGCGGATGTCAACGCTTTTTTTGAGGCGGAGCGGCCGGATTACGTATTCATGGCAGCGGCTAAGGTAGGGGGCATTGGTGCCAACGAGAGATTCCCTGCGGACTTCATTTATGAAAATTTGCTTGTTGAGGCCAACGTAATCCACGCAAGCCAGCGCTCTGGGGTGAAAAAACTCCTTTTTTTGGGGAGTTCCTGCATTTATCCAAGGCTTGCGCCCCAGCCTTTGCATGAGGACGCTCTCTTGACAGGGCCGCTTGAACCGACCAACGAACCTTATGCCGTTGCCAAAATAGCTGGCATTAAGCTCTGCCAGGCATACAATCGTCAATATGGTACCAACTTTATCTCGGTGATGCCAACCAACCTATACGGCCCCGGGGATAATTATGACCTTGAGAACTCTCACGTCCTGCCCGCGATGCTCCGTAAGTTCCATGAGGCCAAGCTGTCAGGCAACTCGGACGTCGTTCTTTGGGGCACGGGTGCCCCGAGGCGCGAATTTCTTTTTGTGGACGACATGGCAGACGCCTGCCTGTTCCTGATGGAGCGGCACAACGGCTCCAGGATCGTGAACATTGGCTCGGGGGAGGATATGACTATACGTGAGGCCGCCGAACTGGTAGGCCGCGTTGTGGGGTATCAGGGCGACATCGTCTGGGATGACTCCAAACCGGACGGGACGCCGCGCAAGCTGCTGGATGTTTCCTTCCTTCGGGAAATGGGTTGGAGTCCGGCGACGAGTCTGGAGGAAGGGCTGCAAAAAACATATCAGGCTTTCTTGAAGTTCAGATTGTAAATCCAAGAAAATGGAAAGAAACGGAGAGCCTTCGGCCATCGTGAGAAAAGAATCTTTCAACGCTTTTCAGAGGGCGTTTCTTCTGAAATCCTCAAGGCGTTACGTGTGGTGGAAACAACAGGAGGAGGCTTTGGCCCATCCTCAGAGGATTTTGGCTCAAGTCATGAACCTGGGCATTTGGGACGATTGGTGCAGCCTTGTAGAGCTTTTTTCCGCCGAAGAGCTTAGGGAAGTTCTGGACCGGGCGGAGGTGGGCAGTTCAGCGCACGTTCTTGGGCTTTTTGGCATCGCCGTCTCTCCGGTACCGTTCCTGCCATGCCTGAGAGAGTCATTCAATGAACGGGGTAAAGATCTTTGTGCCTCATTTTGAAATTCTTCTTGAGTCACAAAGGTTTTTGTGGCGAAGGCTGGGATAGTCCGGGTGGAATGGAGCTGGGAGGATGGGCGGACAGGCGATTCAAACTGACCAGGAGCGTTTTGACTACGACGGCTTCTGGAAGGCCCTTGTCAGGAGATTTTGGCGGGAACTTTTGAAGAGCGCCATTCCCGAGCTGTACATAGATGCCAATCTGGAGCAGGAAGCCACGCCGCTCGACAAAGAGCTTCAGGACACTCTGCTGAAGCCAGACAACGCGGAACAGGTGTCGGCAAAGTTTGTCGACACTCTGCTAAAGGTTCCGCTGAAGAGCGGCGGTGAGCAGTGGGTACTGCTGCACATTGAGGTTCAGGGCAGGGGCGGCGAGGACCTTTCACGGAGAATGATGCGCTACTATTGTCTGCTCTTTGCGCACTATGACAAGGATCCTGTCGCATTGTCAATACTGACCGCACCGCGTCCGAAGTTGGAAACACCCGGCGTCTATGATTTTCTGCAGTACGGGACACATCTGCGTTACAGCTACAATTGCCTTGAGCTTTTGAAGCTGGACGATAAGACGCTTCTGAGCAGCGATAACCCGTTTGACCTGGCGCTGTATGCGGCAAAGAAGGCCTTGACGCGCTCAAATGAAGAGCAGCAGAAGCTGACTTACCTTCTGAAGCTCACCAGGCTTTTGGCGTCAAAGGGTTGGCGGCGTAAGGATCGGTCGGACCTTCTGGTGTTCATTGCCAGGGTCATCAACCTCAAGGACAAGGTTCTTTGGGAGCAGTACAGAAAAGATGTCCGTGAGTTAAAGGGGGAAAGTGAAATGATGTCTCTTTGGGATGAGGAGATGGAGCAAAGCCGAGCAGAAGGTCGAACAGAAGGTCGTGCAGAAGGTCGTGCAGAAGTCGCACGTCGCATGCTCGCCGCACAACTTCCTCCGGCTCAGATATCAGAGTTCACAGGCCTGACTTCCTCTGAGATCGATGCGTTGAGACAAGATGAGCACGCCTGCTTGCCCGGGTCTTGAGGAATACGACGAGCAAAACGGTCATCAAAGTAGAAGGGCTGAGCTTGGATTTACAATCTAAACGCAACACCTAAAAGCAGTAGATACAAAAAGGCCCACAGCTGGCAGAAATTCACTGAAATGCGTTTACACACCACATAAGCAGGCGACCGACTACTTTGGAGCCACCAGGCTCCGAATGCTGTGTAGTTCGCTTGTGTCGAAGCGAAGCCCCCACGGATTCGTCTTCGACTCAGCAGACAGACTGGCAAACGCAGCGTACCGAATTAGTCAGAGTCCTGTACCCAGTAACGCTCAACCTCGACACGGGCGTCATCCTCAGAGAGGTTGAACATCCTGGCCACCCTCGCCACCGTCTCGTCCAGAGAAGCGCCAAAATCGCGACAGGCGTTCACAAATCCCTGAAGATTGCCTTCCTCTCTACCCTCGGCTCTGCCTTCCTCTCTACCCTCAGCTCTGCCCTCAGCTCTGCCAAGTTCCATGCCCTCTGCCCTGCCCCTTGCCTCACCCTCGGCTCTGCCCCTGGTCAGAGCGCTATCCACTATGTTCACCTGGTAGCGCAGCCCGTCCTGGTAACGGTCAAAACGCGCGCGGTCCTCCGCTGAAAGAGCTAGGTAGTCCAGACGCTTCTTGGCCTC
>JAAYOR010000057.1 GCA_012520235.1 Fretibacterium sp. | reverse complement strand
CCCCGCCGCAGGGCTTGCGAGCAGGGCTGACAGGAGAAGGACAACACACAGGCAGCGAGTGGCTCTTGAGAACATGACATCCTCCTTTTATTTAGGGGCCGGAAGGCTTTTGCCGGACGTCCCTAGAAGTTCCAGATCAGCGACATATAAAACGTCCGGCCCTGGATCGGGTACCAAAGGGTCCGCTCCGGTCCCGAGCCCACTGCAAAAAGTTTCAGGTCCGGTCCGGCGTCGAACACGTCGTCCACGCCCAGGACCAACTTCAGGTTTTCCCGAGGCTGCCAGCGGATACCCAGCCCCGTCGTCAGCAGGTCCGTCCAGCCCACCTTGCCCTGCATATCGTAATAGTTCTTCCCCACGTAATGCAGCTCGGCAAAGGCCGAGAATTTCTCCCACCTGCGGGTCGCTCTCAGCGTCCCCTCCCACTCGGGCCGGTTCGCCAGCGGGTCGCCGTCCATGTAGCCCGGGGTCTTGTTCTTTGGGTCCATCCAGGTGGCGGCCAGGTAGAGCGCCCAGTTCTCCCACTCCATGTTGGCCTCCAGCTCCGCCCCAATCACCTCTGCCTTGCCGATGTTCACGTACTGCGCGAAGCGCGGGTTGGTCATCAGGTAGTCGATGAGGTCGTCCGAATGGCGGCCGAAAACCGTCAGCTCCGCGGCAGCCTGACCGCCCCAGAGCCCGCCCTTCCAGGCCAGGCCGACATCCCACTGCGTCCCGCTCTCCCACTTCAGGGCAGGGTTCGGGATGATGAACGCACCGTCCCCGTAGAGCTCGTAGAGGTTCGGCGCACGGTTGTAGGTTCCGCCCGTCAGCTTGAGGCTCCACCCCTCGGAGAACCGCCAGGCCAGAGCCGCGCCCCACGAGAACTCCGTGCGCCCGTCGGCTCCGTTCCACCGGATGACGGGCGTCAGCCAGAGGTTGTCCCCATCCCCCAGGCTGATGGTGTCCTGAACCTGCACGTTCCAGCTGCGGCGGTCGTGCCGAGGGATGCCCTGCATTTTCTTCACCACGTCTCCGTCCGTGTTGAGGCTCTCGTCATACCAGTTCCAGAGGAACTCCAGCAGGTGTCGCTCCCCGATGGGGATCGCGCCGTCCAGGGCAAAGCTAAGGCGCTCCGTGTCGTAGCGGTTGTGCTGCTCGCCCCAGCCCCCGATGGTGTTCGCAGGGTCATCGTACTTCTTGGCCTGCTCCAGATACTCGACGCGGAACCCCCACTCCAGGTCGCCCCAGGACTGCCGCCGAGCCAGGACCAAACTCCACTGGTCGATGCGAAAATCCGCGCCCCGAGGGCTCTCGGGCTTGTCCGCACCCGGGGCGGAATAGGGCAGAACGCGGTCGTTGCGCTTCCAGCTGCCCTCCACACGCCAATGGGCGTCGTGCCACTTCAGCAGCACGTCGCTGCGCTCGTAACGGTTGTTCTGACGCCGCGCCTCATAGTCGTCGGAAGGGGTGTAGGGCGTGTTGTTATCGTTGGGATATTTGAAATCGCCATCGCTGTGGTCAAAATTTGCGCCCAGGAAGATGTCCCCCCCGCCCAGAGGAGCGCTCCAGGCCAGGCCTGACCGGATACCGCCAAAGGAGTGCGCTCCAAACGACAGACTGCCTCCTGCTCCTTCGGGCCTCTTGCTCACGATGTTGATGACGCCGCCCATTGAGGCGCCTCCGAACCGGGAGGGGATGTAGCCGCGGTAGACCTCAATGCGCTCGACGTTCTCCACCGGGATAGTGGAGAGGTCCACCGCCGCCTCGCTGCCCAGGTTCATCAACACCCCGTCCACGTAGACCGCCACCTGCGCCGCGCTGCTGCCCCGGATAGAGGCCACCGTGTAGGCCCCGCGCCCCTTGGTCTCGACCACGTGAAGGCCCGGAACCTGCTTGAGCAGCTCCGGGAGGTCCTTCTGCTCCCCCTTCATCTCCTGTGGGCGCACAACCGTCACAGAACCGGGCGACAGTAACAGCTTGTCCTCCTCCATGGCAGTCGCGACCACCGCCTCCTCCGGCAGGGTCGTCATCCCCTGCGCCCAGAGGGGCCACGCCCATCCCCACAGGACAAGCGCCGCCAGCAAAAAAAGTGATAATGATAACTTTGATTTCAAAGCTCCAACGTCCTCTCTCCCCCAAACGCAAGGGCAAAAAAAGGGGGGCCCGATCAGGACACCCCCCATTCCCTATAAAGACACATTTTGCCGACACCCGTCCCCGAGGCATACGACAAAACGGACATTTCGTCAGGTCTCCTGACTTGCGGTCATCCTACTCCCGAGCCTTCTCGTCCCCTCTCGCGGGGCGGTGCGGAAACAATGGCTTATTTCGGTTTCGTCACGCTTACAGTGGCGGGACCGTCCCGGACTTGCACCGGATTCCCTTGGCTGAATGTCCGAATAAATTTCGATAAACACCTTCACAAAAATTATACCGCAAAAATTACTGAAGCACGCTCCAAAAGAAAAACCACGAAAAAAGAAAAGAAAATAATAAACCACTAAAAACACAAAAGAACAAAAAACTATGGAAAAATAACAAAAACATAAAAAAGAACCATAGAGAATACGGAAGGACACGGAAAAGAAAAAACAGGCATATAAACTTTCGCGATTTTCGCGTTTTTTGCGGTTGATCCTGTTCCCAAGATGTTATGCCGTTAAAGCCTCTGCGCCCAACGGAACGTAACTCCCACTATCTCATCAGCCATGGATGTGGCATAATAGTTGTATGGTTTTCAAAATTATTCAAGGAGGGTTTCTCATGAGAAAAAGAACTTTGTTGCTCGTCACAACTATGTTGTTGGTAGCGTTTGGGGCCACAGCTGCCTGGAGCGCGCCTATCCGTGTTGGTTTTGTCGTCCCCAGCACGCGCGACGACCTTGCCTGGAGCCAGGCAATGTACGAGGGGATCATCGCGGTGCAGAAGGAACTGGGAGAGGAGAACCTGGAGCTCTCCATCAGCGAGCGTCTGGGCAACCCGGTGGACGCGGCCGCGGCCATCCGGCAGTACGCCACTCAGGGCTATGACATCATCATCGCCCATGGCGCCCAGTATCAGAGCCTCCTGAACGACATCGCCCCGGACTTCCCCAAGACCACCTTCGCCTACGGGACCGGTTACGCCACGAACTTCCCCAACATCTTCGCCTACGACCCTCACGCTCAGGAGGGCGCCTATATCGGCGGCATCATCGCCGGCATGATGACCAAGAGCAACCTGATAGGCCTGGTGGGCCCCGTGGAGGCCGGAGACGCCGTTAAGTACAACAAGGGCTTCGAAATGGGCGTCAAGGCAGTCAACCCCAACGCCGTGGTCCGCATCGCTTACACGGGCTCCTTCAACGACCTTGTCGGAGCGGGTGAGATCGCCAAGGCCGCCATCCAGGCGGGCGCGGACTTCCTCAGCGGCTCCTCTCAGCAGAGCGTTGGGGCCCTCAAGGCCGCGGCCGAGCACGAGGGCATCTACTGGGTGTCCACCGACCTCAACATGAAGGACCTCGCCCCTGACGCCGTCATCGCCGCGCAGGTCTATAACTTCCGCAACGTCGTCAAGGACATGATTGACTCCCGCGCCAAAGGCGAGCTGGGCGGACGCGCCATCCCGCTCTCCCTCGCGAACGGCTACATAGAAATCCAGATAAACATGCCCCTGCCTGATGAGGTCATGAAAAAAGTGGAGGAAGTAAAAGCCCAGCTGGCCTCGGGAGAGCTGAAGATTGAACTGAACTGACCGCGCCTCCTCCCCGTCAGGCACCGAGGGAGAGGCGCAACTGTGCCTCTCCCTTATTTTTCATCTTTCATCTTCCACAGAACTTTCAGGAGGGGATATGAGTGGCGGAAAAAATTGAGCTCCTTGAGATGAAGTCGATCACCAAACGCTTCCCTGGCGTCCTCGCCTGCGACTCCGTGGACCTGGAGCTGCGCTCGGGCGAAGTTCTGGCCCTGTTGGGTGAAAACGGGGCCGGCAAGAGCACCCTCATGAACATCCTCTACGGGCTCTACAAGCAGGACAGCGGGCAGATCTTCATCAACGGCTGCGAGGTGACCGTTGGCAGCCCTCTCGACGCCTTCAAGCTGGGCATCGGCATGGTCCATCAACACTTCATGCTGGTGCCGAACCTGACCGTTACGGAGAACGTGGCACTGGGCCTCTGCCACGACCGCACCTTCTCTCTTGACCTGGAGAAGGTCCGCTACAGGGTGATGGACGTCTCGCGCAAACATGGCCTGGCAGTGAACCCCGACGCCCAGATATGGCAGCTTTCCGTAGGAGAGCAGCAGCGCGTGGAGTTGGTGAAGGCTCTGGCGCTCGGCGCGAACCTGCTGATCATGGACGAGCCCACAGCGGCCCTCACCCCCCAGGAGGCGGACGAGCTTCTGGACCTGCTCCGGGAGATGGCGCGCAGCGAGTGCTCCGTCATCTTCATCAGCCACAAGCTGAACGAGGTCCGTCGCGTCAGCGACCGCGTCACCGTCCTGCGGAGCGGCAAGATGGTCTACACCGGGCCCACCCAGGAGCTCTCCGACAGCGAGCTGGCTGACCGCATGGCCGGGCGTGAACTGAGAGATTTCTCCCGCCGTGTCTACAAGCCGCTGGATGAGAACATCGCTCTGAGCGTGGTAGACGTCCATGCCAAAGGGGACATGGGCTTCAATGCACTGAACGGGGTCTCCTTCGATGTCCATAAGGGCGAGATCTTCGGCATCGCCGGTGTCTCCGGTAACGGGCAAAGGGAGCTGGCTGAGACTATCAACGGCCTCCGCCGGGTCCAGAGCGGGAACATCCTCCTGGACTACTGGAACATCACCAACCAAACCCCGCTCCAAATAATTGAGAGGGGCATGGGCTACATCCCCGAGAACCGGATACACGAGGGCACCATCCCCAGCTTTTCCGTTCGTGAAAACCTCATCCTGAAGGAGTACGATACCCCGCGTCTTTCCCACAAAGGGTTTCTCAACCGTGAGAAAACCCGGCGGTTCGCCTCCGACCTCGTCTTCAACTTTGACATTAAGACCCCGGACATTGAGACGCCCTGCGCCTCCCTGTCGGGCGGCAACATCCAGAAGGTCATCCTGGCACGCGAGATAGAGCGGAGCCCTAAGGTGCTCATCGCCGTCTACCCCATCCGGGGGCTGGACCTGGGCGCCACGGAGAACATCCACAAGGAGCTCTTGAAAATCACCGAGAGCGGGACCGCCGTGCTGCTCATCTCCGAGGAGCTGGACGAGCTTCTGAGCTTCTGTGACCGCATCGCCGTCATCTATGAGGGACGCATCATGAAGACGCTCTGGGCCCGCGACACCAATAAACAGGAGCTGGGGCTGCTGATGGCCGGCATCCTGACGCCCGAGCCCGCACAGAAGGAATTCGAGGAGGAGAGAGCATGAAGAAGAGCACCATCGCTATCTACAACTTTTCCGTGGTCGCCATCGCCCTTCTCATCGCCCTTTTGATGGGAGCCGTTCTCTTTTTGATCGCGGGCGGGAACCCCATCCTGGCCTATCACGTCATGTTCACCGAGCCACTTAAGGGCGCGTTCGGGATCTCCGAGATGCTGGTCCGAGCCGCACCTCTGATGCTGGTCGCCGTCGGAGTGGCCATCTCCTTCCGCAGCGGCATCCTGAACATCGGCGGCGAGGGCCAGATCCTGATAGGCGCCGTGGCCGGCGCCTTCATCGCCCTGTCATTCCCGAACGTCCCCAAATATCTGCTGATCCCCATGGTCTTCATCACTGCCTTTGCGGGCGGTGCGCTGTGGGGCGGGTTAGCAGGCTGGCTCAAGGCCTACCTGGGCGTCAACGAGATCCTCAGCACCGTCATGTTGAACTACATCGCCACCCAGATTTACACCTACCTGCTCCGCGCCCCGCTCATCGACCCTCAGGAGCTGGCCTACGGGACGGGGATAGCCCAGACGGCCCAGATATCCCAAAACGCCTGGCTCGCGCGCCTCATCCCGGGCATGAGGCTCCACACAGGGCTCATCTACGCCTCCCTCATCGCTGTGGCCGCCTACCTCATGCTCTGGAAGACCACCCTGGGCTACCGGATGAGAGCCTGTGGCGCCGAGCCTCTGGCGGCGCGCTACGCCGGCATGAACGTCCGCCGCTACCTGGTCCTCGCCATGCTGTTGGCCGGGGGCATGGCAGGGCTTGCCGGAGGCGTCGAACTCTGCGGCGTGCACCGTCGCGCCCTGGAGGCGCTCTCGGCCGGCTACGGGTTCAGCGGCATCGTCGTCGCCCTCTTCGGCGGCCTGCACCCTCTGGGGATCATCCCGGCCTCGGCTCTGTTCGGGCTCCTCATAGTCGGAGCGGACATGATGCAGCGCGCCCCTGACGTGACGATCCCGGCCCACATCATCCTGGCCATCCAGGGGCTCATCATCCTGGCCGTCGTCTCCTGCCGAATCTTCCTCACCCACAGGGGCATTCGCGAACGCATTCTGGGATACTTCTCCCGACATAAGGAGGACTGACATGGACTGGAACGAGATCATCGCTGGCGTCCTGGCGGCAGGCATTCCCATGGCCGTCCCTCTGCTGCTCGTGGCACTGGGGGAGATGTTCAACCAACGCGCCGGCATGTTCAACCTGGGCGCGGAGGGCATCATGATGATGGGGGCCTTCGTGGCCTTCTTCATCGACCTCAAGTTTCAGATGCCCTGGCTGGGGCTGGGGCTCGCCATGGTCGTCGGAGCCCTGTTCGGGCTCCTCATCTCTCTCACCTGTGTGACGCTCAGGGCCGCTCAGGGCATCTCAGGCATCGGCATCCATATGCTGGGCTGGGGCATATCCGGCACACTCTTTCGCGTCTACGTCGGGGGCCCCACCCCGGTGGAGGGCATCGCAGCTCTGAACCTCCCCTACGTCTCTAAAATCCCCTCCGTCGGACCCGTGCTCGCCACGCTCAACCCGATGGATTACATCGCCTTCCTCCTCATTCCCCTGTCGAGCTGGCTGCTCTTCAGAACCTCCTGGGGCCTGAAGGTCCGCGCTGTCGGGACCACCCCTCGCGCGGCGGACACGCTGGGCATCGACGTCAATAAGATCCGCCTGCAGTGTGTGGTGCTGGCCGGAGTCTTCGCCGGGCTCGCAGGAGGCTATCTCTCCGTCTGCCAGGCCAAGATCTTTGCGGACAACCTCACAGCCGGGCGGGGTTTCATCGCTGTAGCACTGGTGTACTTCGGACGCTGGAGCCCCTGGGGCGTCACAGGAGGCGCGGTGCTCTTCAGCCTCGCGGCCGCGGCTCAGCGCCTGATTCAGTTCTACGGCGTCGAGTTCCCCTACGAGCTGGCCCTCATCGTCCCTTACGTCCTCGTCATCCTGGTGTTGGCGCTGTCGCCCACCCGCAGCCGCCTGGAGCCCGCCGCCCTGGGCAAACCCTACTACCGCGAACATCGGGGCTGAGCCCCCACTCGGACCTGCTGCACATTCGGATGCTCAACCCCGTCCTCACTTCAAAAAGACCGCGCCCCTTGGCAGCGGTCTTTTTTTCGGCCTGCGCCCGGGCATAGCTTGAGGAAAACTCCATCTCAGAGGTATTGCCTTTTACGACGACCTACCCCTTTTGTTACAATGCAAAGGCTG
>JAAYOR010000056.1 GCA_012520235.1 Fretibacterium sp. | reverse complement strand
GCAAGGATATCGCCATGATATGATCAATAGTCGTAGAGCTCTCGGGAGAAAGCTGCAGCGACTGGATTGTCAATCGAAAAGCACTAAAAGCAACAGCCCAAATCCACAGGAAAGTTATCCAAGCCCATTTTTCTATAACACGAGGAGGTCAGGATGCAGGGTGTTGTCATGACGGCTGTCGCTCTCTTTTTGGACCTGCTTCTGGGCGACCCTGAGAGGTGGCCGCACCCGGTCTGTGGGCTGGGTTGGGTCGTGAGCTTCTGGGAGCGACGTCTATATCTGCCTCAAGGCTTTGAGGCGCGTCGCCGCGGAGCTCTGCTCTGTGCGGTCGTTCTGGGAACCGTGGGGCTGGCTGTCGGGGGGGCCCTGCTCCTGGCTGCACTCATCCCCATGGGGCTTGAGCTCCTGTCCCTTTACTGGCTCTACTCGGCTCTGGCCTGGCGTTCTCTGAAGGACCTGACGCGCCCCGTTGCCCTGAGCCTTTTGCACGGGGACCTTGCGGCAGCGCGGAGCGCCCTGTCCCGCGTTGTGGGGCGGGACACGGACCGGATGGATGCGCCGGCCGTTGTGCGTGCGGCTGTGGAGACCGTTTCGGAGAACGCCGTGGACGGGGTCTTCTCTGTCCTCTTTTACGCTCTTCTGGGTTGGCTCTGCGGCGGGGCCTTTGGGGCGGCGGTCGGAGCCTGGCTCTTCAAGGCGGTCAATACCCTGGACTCCATGGTGGGATACGGCGACGAGCGCTACTGTGATTTTGGCCGCGCTGCGGCCAGGCTGGATGACGGCGTCAACTTTTTGCCCGCCCGTCTGGGAGGACCGGTGATGCTTCTGGCCGGGATTTGCCTGGGATATGATGGCAGAAGGGGGCTACGCGTCTTTTTGCGGGACCGCAAAAAACACAAAAGCCCCAACAGCGCCCACGGGGAGAGCGTTGCGGCCGGGCTCCTGGGGATCCGATTGGGAGGCGGGGGGTGCTACCGGGGCGTCTATGAAGAAAAACCCTGGCTTGGGGACGAGACGAGGCCGCCGGAGCCGGAGGACATCCTGAGGGCTCACGAGCTCCTGGACGCCTCCACGGCGCTCTTCGCGCTTTTGGTCATGGCTGCCATGGCCGCCTGGTAGGGGCGCCTGCCGCGCATCTTCGACTGATGCCTTTTTCGTGTCTCTTTTAGTTTTTTTGTTCTTTCTGTGTTTTCCATGGTTAAAAAAAGAAAGTTCAAAGTTCAAAGTTCAAGGTTCAAAGATATTCCAACCCTTAATTTGAACTTTACAAACTTGATAACTTTGAACTGTTTTTTCGTGTCTATCCGTGGTTCTTTTTTAGCGGGATTTTTTCGATTTTTCGACTTTTAGTCTGTGCGAAGTTTGGGCTGGGTAATATCGAAGGGAGTTTTGCTCGGAGATGAAGGGCATCATGATACAGGGCGCCAGCAGCGACGCGGGCAAGAGCTTTTTGGCGACGGGGCTCTGCCGTTTTCTGGCGGACAGGGGCGTCCGGGTCTGTCCCTTCAAGTCACAGAACATGTCGAACAACTCCTTCGTGACGCACGACGGGCGCGAGATCAGCCGCGCTCAGGCCGTTCAGGCTGCGGCTGCGCGGCTTCTGCCGGAGACATTTATGAACCCTATCCTGCTCAAGCCCAGGCGTGACAATTGCTCGCAGATAATCCTGGACGGCCTCTCCATTGAAACGCCGGCGGACCGGGGCTATTACCGATCCTTTGCGATGAACCAGGGGATAGAGGCGATACGCCGGGCTCTGAGGCATATCGAGGTCTCATTTGACGTCGTGGTGATCGAGGGGGCAGGGAGCCCTGCCGAGGTGAACCTGAACGCGACGGAGATAGTCAACATGCGCGTGGCCCGGCTGGCGGACGTGCCGGTTATCCTGGTGGCAGATGTGGATCGGGGCGGGTCTCTGGCCTCGGTCGTGGGGACTCTGGAGCTGCTGGGAGACGACCGAGAGAGGGTTAAGGGCCTTGTCTTCAACAAGTTTCGGGGCGACCTGGAACTTTTTGACGACGCGGTGCGCTGGGTTCAGGACCGGACGGGCGTTCCGGTGCTGGGGGTGATGCCCTGGCTCAAGGGGGTCACCATAGCTGGTGAGGACTCTCTGAGCCTCCACTGGGGGCGCGGAGGCAGCTCTATGGGCCTGAGCGTTGGAGTGGTGCGCTTTCCGGGGCTTGCAAACTACACGGACCTGGAACCCTTCGGGTTTGAGCCGGACGTGGAGCTGGTGGGGCTGGACGAGGAGTTCCCGCTGAGACGGCTGAGCCTTCTGGATGCGGTCATCCTGCCGGACTCCAGGGCTCCGGTGGAGGACGCGCGCTGGCTCCGGAGTACAGGGCTGGCGGGCGCCTTAAAGGATTTTGCGGCGTCCGGCGGGCGCATCTTCGGGATGGGTGGCGGCTACCGGATGCTGGGCCTCCGTCTGAAGGCCCAGCAGAAGGGCGCCATGCCTCAGGTGGTGGAGGGCCTGGGGCTGCTTCCCCTGATAACGGATTTTTCGGGTGCGCCTGTCGCGGCCCGGACACGGACTGGGACGCTGCATCCCTCTCACGGTTCGCTCGTTCCCGTCGCGGGCTGTGAGATGAGCCAGGGCTGGACGCGACCTGAGGGGGAGGGGGCGGCGCCGCTCCTGCTTCTGGACGGTGCGGAGGAAGGCTGTGCGCTCAGCGGTATTCAGGTGGCCGGGAGCTCGCTTTCCGGGCTCTTTGAGAGCGACGCCTTTCGCGCCCATTGGCTAAAGGGCCTGAGGGACGCGCGCGGGCTTGAACCCGTGCTCACGGACACCCTTGGCATGAAAGAGCGCGCTTACGACGCTCTGGCGGATGCCGTGCGGGGGCATCTGGACACGGAGCGGCTGCTGAGTCTGATGGGGCTCTGAGGCGGGGAGGCCCCCCAAGGCTTTACCCCGGACGAAGCACGTTTTTTTCGTCCTCAGCGTTGTAAATCTGAGATTGTAAATCCGAGGCTGTTTTTTTTCGGCCCTCTGAGGAGGTAGCTCATGCCCTGTTATCAGGCCCGATTTTTTGGGACGCCGGAACTTTTTAAGGACGGCAGCCGCGTGACCTTTCCCTTCCTGAAGGCAAAGGTTCTGGCTCTGATGCTCATAGAGGAACAAAACCTCTCCCGTGACCGGGTCTGTGGGCTGCTGTGGGGGGATAAGTCCCTTGAGGTGGGGCGGAGGAACCTCAGCAACGCTCTGAGCTGCGTGAGGAGCGTGCTGCCTGTCGTCACCGGTGGGCGGGACGAGCTGGCTTTGAGCCCTGAGGCAGAGGTGTGCCGGGATCTGGATCTGCTGGGCTCCGTGGACTCCCTTGACTGGAAGCAGCTGCTGCCTCTGTTTGAGCCCTTTATGGATCTGGCGGAGCTTGAGGACTGGGAGTCCTTCAATGAATGGCTGCGGGTCAAAAGACAGCATTATCATGACCTTTTGATGAAGGGGCTTAAGGAGCGGGCCCACAGGGCTCTGGCCAGGACGGGGACGAAGGCCCTCTCCGAAGCCATCGACTGCTACGAGAGGATGGCCGAGCAGGAGCCTTACGATGAGATGATCCATGGGGAGTGGGTCCGGCTTCTCATCAAGGCAGGGCGGAAGGTTGACGCGGTCAGAGCGGCCCGGAGCTTTGCCCGCCGCATTGATGAGGACCTGGGCATCAATGCGGATCTTTCGGAGGTCTCGACTCTGGTCAGCCGCAAGACCACGGACGCGGAGCGGGCTTTTGCCCGGAGCTTGTCCCGAGGCAACCCCCTGAACCGAGAGCGGGAACTCCTCCTCATCTTAGATTTTCTGCTGGGGGCGGAGGAGCGGGGGGCTTCTTCCTGCGGCTTCGTCTGGGGGGAGGAGGGCATCGGCAAGGGGGCTTTTATTAAAGAGACGGTCTCTAGGCTTGCCTCCGGCGGCTGGGTCTGCCATGTCGTCCGTTGCTCTCAGGAAGAAAAGAGCAGGCCGATGGTCCCCTTCGTGCAGATGCTCCAGAGGATGGGTGCGGAATACCTGCAAGAGGAGCAGGTGGCTTCTCTGGCGGAGCTGAGTTACTCTCGCGTCGCAGAGCTCGTCTTCAACCAGGTGGCCGGGGACGCCGGAGAGAGTCCCAGGCTGTTGGTGGTCGAGAACATCCAGTGGATGGACGAGGTCTCCTGGGTCATCCTCGATTCGCTGCTCTGGAACCAATCGGCTCCCTGTCATCTTCTGGTCTCAGGTTACGAGGAGGCCCGGCAGCTATTCATGCTCCGCACAGCCCTCAGGGAGGAGCCTCTGGAGACCTGTGAGGTCGTTCTGGAGCGTTTCAGCCAGGAGGAGACCGCCCGGATATGCCGTCATCTGAGGCCGGACCAGGTGTGGACGGAACAAAGCGTGCTGGAGGTCTATCTTCAGACGGAGGGGAACCCTTTTTTCATCCGCGAGTTGTTGCTTCCCTCTGACCGGACGCAGCAGGAGGCCGACCTGTTCAAAAACCCCTTTGCCGCCCGGATTGGACTGCTGAGCCAGGAGGAGCGCCTGTTCCTTGAGGTCATCGCGGTCTTTCCGGGGCCCGTCTCCATGCTTCAGATAGCTGAGATCCTGGGCTTCTCGCCCCTGAAGGTAGCGACCCTCTATGATGACATCAAGCTCCAGGCTTTTCTGAGGGAGAAGGAAGAGGAGGACGGGGACGTCAGTTATTACTTCACGCACCTCAAGATCCGGGAGGCGCTTCTTGAGGGGCTCTCGTCCAGCCGCAAGAACGCCCTCCATAGGAGGAGCATTGAGGTGCTCTCTCAGACCCCGCCCCTTCCTCTCTACCGGAACCGGGGGACTTTCGCCCGTCTGGCTTGGCACTGCCGGGAGGCAGGGCTCCCTGAGGAGGAGCTGCGCTGGAAGATCGGAGAGCTGAAGCTCCACTTTCAGGCGGCGCATGAGGTCTTCCCGCCCCTCACCGATCCCGACCTGGTGCAGTACCTTCCGACGGCGGAGGACCTTTCCTGGACGGAGCGGACTCTGGACGAAACCCAGAAGCTGATAGCGCGGATCGACCGCTTCAGGGGCCGGACGATGGAGACCTTTCGCTGTGAGACGGACTGGGAGATCCTCAAGGGCGGTTACCTCTGGTGGAACGGCGACTATGCCGACTCCCTCCACCTTCTGAAAGAGGGGTTGCGCAAAGCCATGCGGCTCCGGAACGCGGAATCTATCGCCGAGGCTTATGGGCAGCTCTGTTACCTCGCCATTCAGAACGACAACGCGCGGCTTCTCTCCCTTTGGGGTGAGGCCCTCTTTCGCTTGGCGCGGGAGCGGCATCTCCACCGCTGGCTTGGGACCTCCGCGCGTTTTTTGGGTATCGCCAACATCTTAAGCGCTCGCCCCGAGAGAGCGGAGCGTTTCCTGCGGATGTCCACGCGAATCTTTGAAAAGCTGGAGGAGACGGGTCCCAGCTACACCGTCTCCCTCATCGCGGCGGAGCATTTTCAGGGTGACCTTCGCCTCTCCTGCTCGGACGTGTCGGACGCGCTGGAGTACTACAAAAACTGCATCAACATGGGGGAGAGCCTGGGCCTTTATCGGGGGCTGGGCCTGTCCCTCTCAAAGGCCGCCTACTGCCTCATGCTCCTGGAAAATTTTGATGAGGCCGATGGTTTCCTGACCCGGATGCGGACCCTGCAAAATTTCTTTTGCAACTATCGCGGCAGCGACCTTCAGGGGAACGGCATAGGCCTCAGCCTCATGGGGCTCATGGACGCCCTCAAGGGGAACTGGGAGGGGAGCCTTGAGCACTTCACTCAGGCTGAGCAGCTGGTGGAGAGGACCCGGCGGCCAAGCTGGGCAGCCATCCTGTGGTGGGCCAGGACGGAGCTCTTAAAGAGGGAGCCCCGGATCCCCGGGGATTTTGTCGCCCTCCTCTTCCCGCAGGGCAAAATTCCTCAGGAGCTGAGCTCGGGGGGCGAGTGGATGCTGCCCGGGCTGAAAAACGAAAAAAATCTGAGGGGGTGAGCGTCCGAGGGGGTAAAAAATTTAAGGGAGGCTCGGAGAGGGCGTCTCCCGAAAATGCAAAAAAACGGCATAAAGTGCAAAACCCATCCCGCCCAGGATGGGTTTTGTTTTGTTTGTCGGGAGATGCTTTTGATATTAAAGATAGTGTTTGCAAGTATTTGAAGCTGAATCACATCGAGAGTAGGCTGCTTTGCGGAAGGAATGCAAAATATCCTGGGTCGAGGGAAGGGGCTGCATTCTGTTTTTGCAATTTTTTTATACCTTGGTGATACTCTTTTGCTCAGAGCGGCAGAGGCCTCCCCTTGGGAGAATGGATTTGACCGCTTTCCGGCTGGTTTTTTTCTCACCTTCACCGAAAGGTTCCAGGCCCCACACGTTCCGTGGTCCTGACGGGTAAAAAAAGCTTCGGGATCCGGAAGCAGAGGTGGCTGTTAAGTGGCTGAAGGGATTGAATCAGCGATTCCTTAACGGGAGTTGCAAGGATCGTCTTGTATGGGACTCTATTATTTTTCAGGAGGTTGTGGAGCATGTCCATCGAAAAGGTGCGCCAGTTGATGGTTGAGGGAGAGGGCGACGCTGCCGTCGCGGAGGTGAAGGCGCTTTTGGAGCAGGGGACCGAGCCCAGGGACATCATGGCGGGCCTCACGGAGGAGATGGGTATTCTGGGCGAGCGCTTTGAAAACTTTGAGGTCTTTTTGCCGGATCTCATGGTCGCGGGCGATGCGTTTATGCAGGTGATGAACGACGTCCTGAAAGAGCGCCTTGTGGGGTCGGCCGGCGGCGAGAAGCCCAAAACGGTGATCGTTGGCACCGTCAAGGGGGACTACCACGACATAGGCAAGAATATCGTCAGCATCGTCCTGCAGGCCAACGGCTTCCACGTTGTGGACCTGGGCTCTGACGTGGACCCTGTGGCTTATATGGAGGCGGCCAGAAAGGAAAAGGCTTCCGTCGTGGGCCTCTCCGCCCTGATGACGACCACCATGCCCGGACAGGAGGAGTTCATCAAGCTGGTGAAGGAGGCCGGTGAGCAGGGCAAGTATCTGGTCTGCATCGGAGGCGCCCCCACCTCCTCGGAATGGGCCAAGCGCATCGGAGCTGACCTCTGGTCCTTCGATGCCTTCGAGTGCGCGACCAAGCTCAAAGACCTTTTGAAGTGATCTGACTTTTTTATAAATAATCAGGAGGAACCGGCATGTCTACCTTCAGGATGTGGGAAGTTTTTGCCAAGGCGGAAGAGGGGCCTTTTTTTAAGGATCAGAACGAGTGGATGCTCAAGAGTTTCATCCCTCAGATGAAACGCGTCATCAAAGAGTACGACATCAAGTACGACGGCAAAACCATCGTCAACTGTGATGATGCTTTTGCGGACCGCGTCTGGGCGGCGGCGAAAGATTTCTTCATCTCCGTTGGGGTCTATCATCAGGATACCCACCGCGTGATGAAGTTCACCGAGGAGGAGGTCAACGAGGTCCTCTACACCAAGCAACCTCGCTACCTCATTGGTGCCGGACACGACCAGAGGTGGTTTGGGGTCCGTTCAATAGAGGACAAGGAGCGCCGTCCCTTCCATCTGTTCAGCCCGGACGCGAACTTTAGCACGGACATTCACAAGAAGGCCTGCATGGCCTATCTGAAAGAGCCGCTTCTGGACGGTCTCTGTGCCCCGCTGCTTGAGGATTTCATGGGCCGCAAGGCCACCTCTCAGACCCCAACGGAGGTCGCCGCAGCCATGGAGCACGCCATGAACCTCCGTGACGCTCAGCGCCTTGTGGGTAAACCCGATGTCTGGACTGTCTCCGTGGGGACGGCAGAGACGGATCAGGCTCAGATAGCTGCCGCCAACTCCGAATGGGGTGTCCGTCCCTCGCATAGGGACGGTCGCATGGTCTCCATCCTCACCGAGATGACCACCAATGATGCCATGCTCAATAAGTCGCTGCACTATCGCTCCTATGGGAACGTGTTTGGCAACCTCTGCGGGGCCATTTTCGGCGGGCATGCGGGCGGTGCAGAGGGCACGGCTATCCTGCAGACGGCCTACAACATTCAGGGCGCGTGCCTCTACGGCTCCTGCTGGGCCCTGAACTTCCCCTTCCACCTGAAGTGGCAGTCCACGACTACGAGGGCGCTGCTCTGGCTCCAGAGCGTCCTCACTCAGGCTATGTCCCGTAACTCAAACCTCATCTTCATGAACAACCTGTTTGCCAATGCAGGCCCCGGCACCGATCAGCTGTACTGGGAGTGTGCCAACCACGCCCTCGCGACCGAGTCATCGGGCGGCAACCCCTGGGGCGCTGCGACCTGCCGCAACAAGTTCACCGACCATGCCACGCCTCTGGAGTCCCGCTTCTACCATGAGGTCTCCGAGGGATCCTTTAAGATGCGCCTCACCCGGGCCAAAGCTGAGGAGCTCTGCCAGAAGATCATGGAGAAGTATGAGAAGCTCATCCCCGTGGACAACTACGGCAAGACCATTCAGGAAGTCTATGACATGGATAAGCTGACGCCTCGCCAGGAGTACCTGGATCAGTACAAGCGCATGAGGGACGAGCTCTGCGCCATGGGGTTTGAATTCCCTTACTAGGAAAAGCTGAGTTTTTTGCAGAAGAGGCGCGCCAAACGCCTCTTTGCTTTATACCCTGCTCAATATGATGAAGCCACAAAGGTTTTGTCAGGAGTGTTTTGGGCGTCCATCAGGCCTCAGCCCCGGCCTGCTTCCGCTCCGTCTTTGAGCCCGGTTGCACGAAGCCGGAGCGCGGCGGTGTCGCCTGAATGGGATCGCCCGTGCGGGAGGACGGTAGGCGTCCGAAGGGACGTCGTCATCAAGGAGGGCGCGAAGCACTGCTTCGCGCAAGGGAAAGGAGTCGAACTTTATGGATACTCAGTCCAGGAAACCCAGCTTTACACTCTCTCTTCTCACCTTCATCGGCATCGCTGCCATTATCGGTTTTGGGCTTATAGGCCTGAAGTTGGACGCGCACGTGCCCATTGCCTGTGCGGCGTGCTTCGCAGCTTTGGTCGGCAAGTATGTGGTGGGCATCGGATGGGGTGAGATGGAGGAGACCGTCTTTGCCACCATCACCTCCTCCATGAGCGCGCTTTTGATCCTCTTCACGATTGGAATGCTAATAGGCTCCTGGATGCTGTCCGGAGTGGTCCCGGGAATGATTTATTACGGCCTGAACCTCCTCACCCCCGGCAGCTTCCTGCTGGCAACCCTTCTGCTCTGCTCCATAGTCTCGGTGGCCACAGGGTCCTCCTGGGGAGTTGGCGGGACGGTTGGCGTGGCGCTCATCGGCATCGCTGCGGGGCTCGGCATCCCTGCGCCCCTGACGGCGGGCGTCATCATCTCCGGGGCCTACTTTGGAGACAAGATGTCCCCTCTTTCGGATACCACCAACCTGGCCCCGGCGGTCTCAGGCTCCAACCTCTATGACCACATCCGTGCGATGATGTGGACGACCACCCCAAGCTATCTGATCGTGATGGCCATCGTCGTCTACCTCGGCAACCGCTACGGCGGGGGCAGCGCCGCCTTCGACCCCAGCCGGATTGAGGCCATGCAGAGTCTCATGCTTCAGGAGTTCACCATCAATCCCTACTACACGGCGATCCCTCCTCTGGTGGTTCTGATCCTGGCCCTCATCAAGTACCCGGCCATCCCCGGCATGATCGCCGGAACGGCAGCAGCCTCCATCCTCTCGCTCATCCAGGGCAGGTCGCTGCATGACGTCCTGAACGCCATTCACTACGGCTACACCTCCACCGTCGCCACTCAGGTCTCTAAGGTGTCTCTGGAGGGAGTGCCGGAGCTGCTGGGCAAGCTGAACATTACAAACGTTGTGCCTGAGGCCGCCCACGAGGCGGGAAAGCTCCTCACAAGCCTCCTGAACAGGGGCGGGATCAGCAGCATGATGTGGTCTCTCTCCCTCATCATCATCGCCCTTGTGCTGGGCGGCATCATGGAGCGCTGCGCCTTCCTTGAGACGATCCTGTCTCCGCTGCTGAAGAAGGTGAAGACCGTCGGCGGGTTTGTAGCGCTCGTCATGGGCTCCTGCTTTGCCGGAAACTTCTTCCTGGGTGACCAGTACCTGGGCATCGTGGTCCCGGGACGTATGTTCAAAGGGGCGGTGGATAAGACGGATCTCTCGCCCCGGATGCTCTCCCGTACTCTGGAAGACTGCGCCACCATGACGGCAGTGCTCATCCCCTGGACGGGGTGCGGGGCTTTTCAGGCCAGTGCTCTGGGCGTGCCCACTCTGACCTACCTTCCCTACTGCTTCCTGAACTACATCAACCCCATCGTGGCCCTTATCATGACCTACATGGGCATCGGCATCTACTGGGGCAAGGATAAAGCGGACAAGGTGGAGAGGAGAACGGCCCTGTCGTTTGAGGCTTAGCTCTGTTATAAACAGCCTTGAGGCTGCGGTGGAGTGGGAGCGCGGGTCTTTGCGTTCTGCCTGGAGCTTCTGCTGACGATTCTTACTCTTTTTTTAAGTTAGGGAAGCGCTGATTGAAGCCACTGATAACTGTCAATAACATCGGCTCTCCGGCGCTTCCCTGACATCCAGCATCGCTCTGCATCCTGCGCTTCACGCAGGATGGAGGGCGATGTTGGGCAGTGCAAAGTAAAGCGACGTGCAAAATGATCCAGGAAACGAATTTCCGGGCAGCCCCTCACCTTCGGGTAAGGGAAACTCCGTGGTTACAGAGTTCGGACAGGAGGGCGTGCGATGGCGGCCAGCATAAGGATATTCTTCTCTGAGGGTTCCGGAGGGACGGTGGAGCGGGAGGGGCCGGCCCTGAACGTGGATCTCTCGTCCCTTGAGGCGCACTATCATGAGAGGGGCAAGCGGCACGTCAAAGGCATGGCTAGGTTTCTGGAGTTCTGGGAGTCCGAGGGAGCGGCGCTGATGGCGCCCCGGGCGCGGATGGCTCTGATGACAGCTGCTGAGGCGGAGGAAGCCTTTGGGCCTGAGGTGCTGCGACACTTATCGGGAGCTGCTTTCCTGACCCTTTCCGTATGGACCTTGGGCATTGACCTCGAACGGAGGAGCGGTGAACTCATGTCGAGCGAGGGGGCCGTGATGCAGGGCTTTTTGCTGGATGTGGCCGGCTCCATCGCGCTTTACACCATGCACAACGTCCTTTTGGACTGGATGGAGAGGGAGTTTCAAGCGATAGGCAAAGTTCTGACGGGAGAGTTTTACCCCGGGCTCGGAGGAGTTGATGCTGCCCTGATGGAAAAAATAGCGTCCCGACTCGGGACTCGTGATACGATAGGAGTCGAGGCGCGGAGTGTCTCCATGCTGCACCCGCGCAAGACCCAGTGCTCCTTTGTCGGGGCAGTTGCAGGTACGGCGCAGTCCTCAAGAGTGGTTATTGAGCCCAAACCCTGTGTGCCCTGCCAGGGCGAGCGCTGTCTGTATCACCAGCTTGGGGGGTGCCACATGGCGCTTGTCAAAGGGCTGAGAGGCGGATCCCGGCTGTCTGAGGCGGATGCAAAGCCCTGACGTCCTGCTCCCTGAAAAGACCGGATTTTTATAAAAAAGCTCCCTTCTAAAAGCCTCTTCGTCCCGGAGAGATTTGAACAGGCTCTTCCGACCCCTTTGAAAAGAGGTCTTTGGATCTGGCGGAAGAGAGATGACTTTTTGTTCCTCAGATAAAATCAACGAGGTGAGAAGATGACAGGCAAGGAAAGAGTTCTGAAGGCGCTGCGTTATGAGGAAGTGGACCGGGTTCCCTGGGTCCCCTTCACAGGGGTTCATGTGGCGCGGCTGATAGACAGGAAAGCCTCTGAGATCCTGAAGGACGCCGATCTTCTGGTGGAGGCCGTCTCGACGGCTGCCGACCGTTACTACGCGGACGGGGTCTGCTCGGCTTTTGACCTTCAGGCCGAGGCCGAGGCACTGGGCTGTCGGCTTCAGTGGTCTGACAACAACCCTCCGGCAGTGGTTGGGCACATTCTGAGCGAGGGCAAGACCCTGGCCGACCTGCCGGAGTTCAAGCGCGATAACGGACGGCTTCCCATCTTCTTTGAGGGCACAAAAAAGCTGGTGGAGAAGATTGGGCACGAGAAGGCGGTCTTCGCGCTCTACTGCGGGCCTTTCACCTTGGCTCTGCACCTGAGGGGCTCGGACTTCATCATGGACATGATACGCAAGCCGAATGAGGCTCATGAGGTTCTGGCGTTCTGCTCCGAGATCAGCCGTAAGATGTGCGCCTGGTACATGGAGACGGGGGCCCATGTCATCGCGATGGTCGACCCCATGACCAGCCAGATCTCCCCCAAGCACTTCAAAGAGTACGTCACGCCCTACGTCACGCCCTCCATCAAGGATGTGAGGGAGAAGGGCGGGATCATCACGCTCTTCTGCTGCGGCAACGCCACCAAGAACATCGAACTGATGATGCAGTGTGAGCCCGACGCCGTGGCCTTTGACGAGCAGGTGGACCTGGGGTTTGTGGCGGACCTGGCCCGGAAGTACGAGATCTGTTTTGAGGGCAACATCCCTCTGACGACGACCCTCCTCTTCGGTTCCCCCAAGGAGTGTGTCGAGGACGTCAAAAAGCGGATAGAGATAGGGGGGACCCGTGGCTACATCCTATCTCCCGGCTGTGACCTGCCCTATGGCACCCCGTTTTACAACCTGGAGGCGGTCGGCAGATATGCGGCGACGGGGGAGGAGCCCTCCGATACGGCGGGCTTCACCTCGTTGGCGGACGCTCTCGAAAGCGCGGAGGAGAGCGGCGATGTCTTCGAGGAAGTTCCCATCGTGCCGGGGCGCGTCTTCATCGAAATAGTGACCCTGGACTCCGAGGGCTGCGCTCCCTGTCAGTACATGTGCGAGGCGGTCCGGGCCGTCGAAGATCATTATGGGGACAAGCTTATCTGGCGCGAGTCCCTCATCAAGAGCGTCGCCGGAATAAAGAGGACCCAGGCTCTCGGTGTTGCCACCCTCCCGACCCTGCTCATGAACAACGAGGTGGTCTTTGACAATATCACCCCCACCAAGGAGATGCTGATGGAGGAGATAGATAAGCGCTTGAAGGGTTAACATGATTGAAGAACAGACGTACACGATAGTCTTTCATCCCTCGGGCATCAGGACCAAGGCTTGGCCCGGCGAGCTGGTCGGGACGGTTGCTCTGAGGGCCGGGGTCCAGATAGGGCAGCCCTGCGGAGGGGCGGGTGTCTGCGGCAAATGCCGCGTCCGTGTCCCTGACGGAGGGGCTTTTTTGGGGGAACCGAGCGCCACGGAGCGCCGTCTCTTGTCCGAGAAAGACCTGAATGAGGGGATGCGCCTGGCCTGCTGTGCGATGGTGTGGGGCGATGGCATGGTGCAGGTGGTTGACGGGGTGGAGACCCGCGATCAACAGATTCTGGAGAGCATCGCTGCTGGCGCCAGCCTGGACTGGGACGCCCCCCGCCCGGGGCTGGGGGTGGCCATCGACATCGGCACCACCACGGTCGCCTGCTGTCTGCTGGACCTTCAGGAGCAGACGGTCCTGGACCTCCTCTCCTTCCTGAACCCTCAGATACCCTTTGGCGACGACGTGCTCTCCCGCATCTCCTACTCGGTCATGACGCCCGGCGGGCTGGAGCAGCTCCACAAGGTCCTCCTAGGAGGCATAAACCGGGCCTGTGGAACACTGGCCGAGCGCAACGGGGCCCGGCCAGAGGACATCCGGGAGCTTGTCGTCGCAGCTAATACGGTGATGGAGCACACCTTCATGAACGTGTCTCCGGAGTCGATAGGGCAGGGGCCCGACTATCGGCCCGTCTTCCTAGAACACGACCCGGTCCCTGCGGCCTTTTTGGGCCTGGAGCTCCACTCGGAGGCCCTCGTCAGGCTCATCCCTAACGTGGCGGGCTACGTGGGAGGGGACATCGTCGCTGGAGTGGTGGCGACAGGCATGGAGCGGGAGGCCCCTCTGCGGCTGCTGGTGGACATTGGGACGAACAACGAAATAGTGTTGGGCAACCGGGAGGATTTACTCTGCTGTGCGGCTGCGGCCGGTCCGGCGCTGGAGGGCGCTTGTATCCAGTACGGGATGAGGGCGGGAAGAGGAGCCATTGAAAGGGTTCGCCAGAAGCGCCTGGAGGCGGACGGCCTTGAAGTCGATGTTATTGGGGAGGTTGAGCCCAAGGGCATCTGCGGTTCCGGTCTGGTCGATGCCGTGGCTCTCCTTTTGCGGGAGGGGCTTTTGGACAGGAGCGGACGGCTTGCGCCCCCGGAGAGCGGGTCTTCCGGCCTCAGGGCTCGGCTGGGCCGGACGGAGCGGGGGATGGTCCAGTTTCTTCTGACCGACGAACGGAGCCCCGTCTGGCTCACTCAGAAGGACGTCCGCGAGGTGCAGCTGGCTCTCGGGGCCATCCGGGTCGGCATTGACGTGATGCTGGAGCACCGGGGGGTGACCCTTGAGCAGGTGGATGAGATTTTGCTTGCCGGCGCTTTTGGCAGCTACATTGACCTGGGCTGTGCGATGGAGGTGGGGCTCCTGCCCCGCGTCGCGCCCTCGAAGGTCCGCGGTGTCCGCAACTCCTCAGGCCTGGGGGCCTGTATGGGGGTGGCATCCCGGGGTTTTCTGGAGCGGACAAAGGAGACGGCCCGAAAGATGCGCTACGTGGAGCTCTCCCTTTTGCCCGATTTCCAGAGGCGCTTTGTCAAGGCGATGATTTTTTAAGGAAAAGCCCCGGTCTCCTGCTCGTCGAAGTCGAAGCTGCTGATAAAGAAACGAAGCGACCAACAAAGTGCAGTGCGCCGGGTCCCTTGGTTGTAGCAACAGCGGCATAGGCGTGTCGTATATTGCTCACACTATTATAAACTGGAGGCCAGCAAGGGGATTTGCAGCATAATTCAGAAAGGAATTTGCGTGCCACAAATGGATACTAAACAAAACAGGCGTTCCCATGTACTTTGTGCATCCGCACAGCCCGTGGGAACGCCCAACAAATGAAAACACGAACGAACACGCGAGTACCTGCCAAAAGGGCTGACCTTAACAGCTGTCCAGGCTGAAGAGACGTCAAGCGAAGTGTTGTCCGGTGGACAACAGCTCGCGGAAGTGTTTGAACTCCTCAACGCCCTCGGAAGTCTTCTTCAGACAAGCTCTTGCACTTAGCTTGACAATCTGCCCAGCATAAAATCCCATCATAGCACTGAATCCCCCAGATGCCCTATATTACTAAGCTTTAATGCGCACGGTTTCAATGGGGGTATGACAGGTGAGGTTCTCGTACCCGTCTTCCGTGATGACGTAGCAATTGCCGATATTTGCACCTGCCTCATTAGGGATCACCCATTGGGGGTGCAGGACAAACGTCAGTCCTGGCCTGCATATCTCTGTGTTGTGCGAGGTGACGTTGAATTTATCGGGGTTGCCATGCATTCCTACGCCGTGTCCCAGATTAGGGTTGTGAGGCCCGATCACCGGGGGATAAACGTGCATCAGCTTCCGCCCATAGCGCTCTAAATCCGGTTCCGGAACATGTTGAATCGGGATTTCCATTGCCGACAGGTCGTCATTGGGCGCCCAGTTGTAGGGCATAGTGGCCGTTACGTCATCCTTCACAAAACCACGCTCTATAAAAGGCTCAAAGCCTGCCTTATGAATATCGCAGAGGCGTACCCCCGGCTTGAGGAGCTTCTCCGCACGACGCAGGGACTCCGTGCACACCTCCAGAACCTCCTCCTGTTTTGGAGTGATCTCACCAACGGCGATCATACGGGCAGACTGAGCTGTGTAGCCGCGGTAGGAGATGCCGGAGAGGTAAAAGTTAATCAGATCGCCAGAGGCGATCGTATGTCCATAAGCCTTGCCGCAGTGAGTCCCCCATCGATTGACACCGATCTGATAGCCATCCGCGTTCTCACCTCCCCGGGCCAGCTGTGCAAAACTAAAAGCCGCGTAGAGCTCGTTGTCCGTAACGCCTGGGCGGCACGCATGGCATGCAGCCTGGAAGCCGATATCCATCAGTTGCGCTGATGCACGGATCTGATCGATCTCATTTTTCGTGCGCAAGCGCTGCATAGCGAGAATAACATGAGTCATATCCGCGAACTGAGCCTTAGGCATTGCCTCTTTGAGCGCTGTCCAATGTCCTGCTGACTTCTCGTCGCCAATCAGACCAATATTGGCATTAGCGAATCCCATGTCCGTCAACGCCTTGACGACCCCTTCGCGAAGTTTGGCCTCCGAGGAGGCGGGACGCCCGGAATATTCCCGCCCAAGCGCGCCCACCTGATACAGTTTCTCAACCCCGACCGCCTCACCCCAGGACGGAGGCAAGATAACGGCCTGAGTGTAAAAAGAAAAGAGCCTCATCCCTCTGCTGTTGTCCGTAGGGATAATCAGAATGCCCTCCCGCGGCCAGTCGCAGAGGTAGCGCAGATACTTATTCGTGACGTGGAAATTATTGGCACCATTCGCGTTGACTATTACGACATCCCGCTCTGCCACATTGGCCTCGCGTCGTATGTGCTCCACACGGGCTTGGAATTCTTCCTCAGGAATAGCCATCGGTGGAACAAACTCAAAATTGGGCTCAAAGCCCTCCAGTAATTTTTCGCAGTTCTTGAAAGACATGGTTGTTCAGCACCTCCTACAGTTGGCTCTATTATGGGGAAGCCAAGCAGGCTGACTCACTTCTTCTTCCTTGAAAAGAGGAGGTATCCCAAGAGGGGCGCCCCAAACATCAATCCAAAGCCCACGATAATAATGGGTGTCTGATTCACTAACACCAGCGAAGCAGCAAAGGGAAGAATCAGGAAGTTCTAGAAGAATACCGCATTATAAACGCCTATGGCCTCAAAAATGCAGGACTCGTTATTGGGGTCAACAGCGCGGACAAGTGCGTAGCCTTGGGGATTAGCACCTGTTGTCATGCCGTAAACCATGAGGGCTTTCTCAAACCACTGCGGGTTGCCAATTATCTTGAACCAAGCGAACGTGAAGACCAGGCTGGCGAGGCAGAAAACTGTTGCGTGCAGGAAGAGGGGCACGAAGAACTTACTGACTATATCCAGCTGGATGGTCGCACAGGCACCCAGGATGATCATCTCTAAGACAAAGTTATTGATCTGGTTGATTGTGGGCTTGTCGACGTAACGGTCGAGTTTCAGCTTTACGATGATGGGCCACAGGAGCAGAGCGCCCACAAGACCATACAGCATGGGACTGATCCTCCTGACCGGAGGGAATACGCTAATAGCATACTGAAAGAGCAGTTCACCGAACTTGTAACAAACCGCGATGATGGCCAACTGAAAAGCGAGGGCCGACACATTGCTGGGGTTAACGGTCATGCGCCCAATAGGATGGCGCTCCTCATCAGGAAGCGCTCCGCGATAATAGTGGGAGGGTTGCTTGGCCAGGTCGCGTGTGAAGGTTGCCCAGCCACGACGCGCACCATAGTTCGCCATCATCATGCCGGGGATCATGGCATAAAGGACGCCAAGCGTAGCCATTACCATACCCATGCCTAATGCTCCCGTCGTGCCCGCAGGGTCGAGGACCTCAGAGACGATAGGGATACTGCCGTGGGAACCAAAGTAAGCTGCCACGCCCATCAGCCCCCATCCCTCGGGAAGTCCGGGCCACATCGTGCAGAACCACGCACCGAGCCAGATGCCGAAGACCATCTGAAAACCATACGTTGTCATGTTGGCTAAGGTGAAGTCAAGGTGTTGATAGATACGTTTGGCTGATACGCCTATTCCAATGGGAACGCAGGTCATCATAATGCGCATCCCGTAGGACGTAATCTGTGAGAATGATTGCGGTATCTCAATCCATCCCAACAATTGCTGACCCAGGATCAGGCCTATGATCCCACCAATCAGACTGGAGGGAAGTAGGATCTTCTGGAGTACGGGGACAAATTGGCGTACAATGACGCCTGCCATCAATAGTAGTCCGAAAAGGATCAGCGCGTTAAAAGTCTCTGCCATAATTTTCCCCCTCCTGAATAAAGATCGTTGCTTCAGTTCCCGAGCTGGTGCGATGCGTACTCATAGGGGCGCGAATCCACAATCTCGTCATATGGAATCTCCCCGTCAATCACGCCACCAGCAATCAGGAATTTTTGCCAGCGGCTCAGTTCCTCCTCCTGAATACGGACTGTTTCGGGCCACATCCCTTGGGCCTTGTACTCATCCACAATATCAATGGCCTTCTTCAAATCTACCTTGGGCCAGTTTCTGGCCAGGATATCACTGCAGTCACTGCCGCTATGGGATCTGAGCCACGTCTGTGCCCGCTGAAGAGCCTTTGTGAAGCGACCGCAGATGTTATCGGGGCGAGCCAGCGTTTCCGGCGTGGTGTAATAGACGCTCCATGGCACGGAACCGCCCGAGATCGTCAGGTCGGTCAGGACGTGCCCTTTGCCCTGGGTCTCAAGTTGTGCGGCTAAATCCGATTTCATCATAATGACATCCCCAAATCCGCCAACAAAAAGCTCTTGCAGCATGTCGATAGTGAAATCGTGCACGAAGTTAATTTTAGAGACATCCGCTCTACCCTCCGAGGCAACTCCCGCCAGAAAAAGCCCCGGGCTTGCGCCATTCCCCCCGGATGTCAGTACTTTCCTGCCCTCCAGATCGCTCCACTTGAAATTCTCGATGGGCTCACGTGACAGGAGCGACATTGGGCAGCGTGATGTCACCTTGGCGAAAGCGAAGTAGCTCTTCACCCTGCGTTTATAGATCAGAGGACACCAGATACCTCCCACTACAGCCTGGTACTCGCCGCTGTTGATATCTGTCAGGACTTTAGTCCAGGGGGAGGGGACATAGGATGAAACCTCAAGTCCTTCCTCAGCATAGTAGCCAAGCTCCTGAGCCAGATATTCCGGCATATAGTTGATGGAAAGCCCTGTAGCGGAGATTTTAAAGCTGCTGAGCGCGTTAGTTTTCACCGGCATGGCATCTTCCCCCTAGACAGCCTTTTTGCGGAAGAGCAAAAAGGCTATAACCACCGCAGCGAGGGGGAAGAGAGCAGCAATGCCAAGCAGCTGCCACACGCTGGCAAGAATTACAAGTGGAAGGACGGGTGTCAACAAATTATTCCACCAGAAGATGGCATTGTACACACCGTGGGCCTGAGGCACACAGGATTCTGAGTTTGGGTCCACGGCACGAACGAGAGCCAGGCCATTGGGGCTCGAGCCAGTGCAGGTTCCGATAACCATCAGACACTTCTCAAACCACTCCGGGTTAGCTATCTTTTTGAAGTACCAGACACAGAAAATCGTCGTCAGTGCGCAGGAAATGACGATATGTAGCGTCAAAGGTAACCAGTACTTGGCTACGATATCCAGGGAGATGCTGGCCATGGCGGTGAGTATCAGTATCTCAAGGCAGAATCCGCTGATTTGATTCAGAGTCTTTTTATCCACATATCTGTCGGTACCTGTCTTCCGCATAATTGGCCAGACAATAAGGCCACCGATCATTCCGTATAGCATGGCGTTAACCTTTGCTAGAACAGGGAAGTACTGTATAAGGAGATAAAAAATGCCATAGCCCACCGCATAACAAACCATGAGGAGGCCCAGCTGAAAGACGATAGGATTAACGGCCACCATGGTTGTTGTAGTGCTGCCAATAGATTCTCGCTCTTCTTCAGGAAGAATGCCACGGTAAAAGTGATCGGGCTGCTTCTCCGGGTCTTTGACAAAAGTCGCCCACCCCTTGCGGACACCATAATTAACGATCGCCATGCCTACTACCATTGACCAGATCAGGCCGCCAGTAGCCAATACCATGCCGATATCCACGGCTCCGGCGGAGCCTCCCTGCTCCAGGACACTCGCTGCTGCAGCTGCAGAACCGTGACTCCCAAAGTAGGCGAAGGTCCCCAGAATACCCCAGCCTTTTGGCATGTCAGGAGCGATGGATACACAGCTCATAGCGATAAGCACCCCTAAGATCATCTGTGAACCATAGAGGAAAACGTTGGCAAGCGCATAGTCCATATGCTCTAGCAATCGCGAAGCGTTAACAGTAACACCGAAGACAACGCAGGTCATAATAACGCGCATCATGACTCCATTGAACTGTGGGAACGACTCCGGAATCACGATCCATCCCAGCACCTGTGGCCCCAGAATGAGTCCGAGGATTCCGCCCACAATGGAAGCAGGAAGAAACAGCTTCTGCAGTGGACTACAGAAGGAGCGAATGATAAATCCGCCGATCAAAAGCAACGAAATAATCATCATGTCATGGAATAGTGAAGCTAACGTCATCACGTACCCTCCTCTACGAAAAGAATTTGCCAGCTAATAGCGCCATCACAAGGCTTCACTGTTGAAAAAACCGACATTTGCCTGAAGCAAGAACAACGAACAGGCTATAAATTACATGTGTCCCATTGCCTGCCAGATTTTTGGAGCTTCTTATGCATTTTGTCTTTGAGCCTCACCAGCTTTCCGTACCCCATCGATAACCATGCCGTTCGGTCATTCTACACCAGCATCCCAGCGATGAGCGTCATACAGATGAACACGCTGAAGGGGCCTGGCAAAACCAGAGCTGGAACTCGCTGTCATCAATCACGTAGTTGAACCCCGCGTCGTTACGGGGAAAGGAGTACATAAAGCCGACAACCTTGCCGGTCTTTTTCTTGATATTCTTATAGGCCATCGAAAGGGATATAAAATGATATGCTCGTGTCCAGGAAGGCCGCACGCACCACGGGATTGTCCTTAAGGACGCTCGGTAACAGGCATCGGCGTCAACCTCGGCTATATAGTCCTCATGGTGCAAAGCATTGTACACTATCACCTTGGCTCCGGTCAAATTGATCTTCTCCACCCAAATCTGTAGGAAAGCTATTCAAGGGTCAAGTAAAAGCTTACTCCAGAGGAAATTTTTTAAAAAAAGGCCCATGTTCTCCCGCTACCGTCAAAAAAAGGAGCACTTTCAGCATTTAGAATAGGTTTACCAGTTCTCGTACCCACCTAAGTAAGGCCTTTGCCTTTGAGGGAAAGAAAAGAAACAAGCCCACGAATGCCGTGTCAAGTAGCGTAGCTATAAGCAAACGACCGACTCAGCGCACTGTGCTTCGTCGGTCGTTTGGAGTCTTCATCAATGGCTTCGCCCTCAACATATAGCGAAGGCGACTGCCGCATATAGGCTATACACGCCTACAAAGACGAGCCGTCCAAGCTGAAGACGTCGGGTAAAGTCCCGTCTGGTTGGGCAACAGGCCTCGGAAGTGTTTGAACTTCTCAACGCCCTCGGAAGTCTTCTTCAGACAAAACTCTTGCACTTAACCAGACAATCCGCCGGCTGGGATCAGGACCCCCGCACCGGTACGCTGGACTGGAGCCCATCCTCGTTCACCACGAAGCGTTCCACGGAGTGGCGCATCGTCCCGGCTAGATCGACCAGTCTCTCCGCCGACGTCGCGATGCTCTCCGTCAGCTTGCCCTGTTCGCCTATCGCATACTCCATGTTCTCCATCTGCTCTTTGACCTGGACGCCCAAATCGGTGACATGCTCCATCTCCGCGGATACCTCGCGGGACGCCTTAGCCTGATCCTCCATGGTCGAGGTGATGGACCGAACGTTTTGGGAGATGGCCTCAACCCTATGTAGCATCGTATCGAACACGGCCTTGGTCTCGTCGGCGTTTCGGACAAGGTGATTGACGTGCTCCGCGTTACCCCTCTGATTGGTCAACGCGTTGTCCGTCTTGTGCGATACTTCGCCGATCAGCTTCTCCACCTGGGATGCGGCGCCTGCCGACTCCTCGGCCAGCTTGCGCACCTCCTCGGCGACGACGGCGAAGCCGCGCCCCGCCTCTCCGGCCCGCGCCGCTTCAATGGCGGCATTGAGGGCAAGAAGGTTCGTCTGGTCGGCGATTCTCGTGATGGTGTCGACAAACTCCCGAATGCCGGAGACCGAGGACGCCAGGTCCTCAACCGCTGTCGTGACCTGCGAGCCGGAGTCGGAGACCTTTTGGATGACCGACGACATGGTCATGAGCGCTGCAGCCCCCTGTTCCGCTGCCTCCGCGACCTGCTGGGCCGCAGCCCCTGTCTCGTTCGCCGAGCGGGCGGCGGCCTCCGAATCCGAGGCGACTTCCCTCATCCTCTCGTTGGTCCGGATCACCGCTCCCCCGGAATCCTGGCTCAAGGTCGTGACCCTGCTCACGGTGGCCGAGACCTCCTGGATGGTCGCAAGCCCCTCCTGCGAGCCGGCGCTCATCTCCTCCGCCTGGACCAGCACCTTCTCCGCAGCGCCCAGGATATCCCGAACCGTGGCTCCGGTGGCGTCCACGATCTTGTTGATCGAGTCCCCGACGGCCCGAATCTCAACGATTGACGTTGTTCGCGGCAGGGTTGTGGTCAGATCCCCCGTCTCGGCTATCCGAGTGGCGTGATCCGCCGCCACCTTCAGGGGACGTGAGATGCTGCGAGCGAAGAGGAGCACGGGCACGATAGTGAGAAGGAGGACCGCGGCGATGCCGATGTACACGGCCCGGGTCATCCGGGACGAGGCCGCCAGAGCCTCGCTGACGGGAGCGGCGATAAACAAAGTGTACTCGTTCTGCAGACGTTTATAGCATATGTTTCTTGTAAGCCCCTCCCGGACGTTGAGCTGCTTTCCCCGCGGTTGTGCCCTGGCGTCCTTCGCGATATCGGAGAACTCGCCATTCGCCACATTATCAAGCCCCGGCCCCTCGAAGGGGAACTGGGGGTGGAAGAGGAAGCGCATGTTGCGGTCCACCAGGAAGGCGTAGCCGGTCTCGTACACCTTGGACGAGGCCACCTGGTCGCGGATCGTGCGGAAGGAGAAGGTGGTGGTTGCAATCGCGACCTTCTTGCCGTCAATGATCACGGGGGCCGAGTAGTTCAATCCGAGTTCGCCGCCAGGAAGTTCCATGAGATCGCTCCAGAAGGGCATCCCCGTCTCCAGAGGCTGCCAGAACCAGGACGTGCCCGGGTTGTTTCGGTCCATAAGCTCGTCCATGACAAAGTCGTCCATACTCATGAACGTAAAGGGGTCGTCGATCCTCTCCCTCTTGACCCCCAACACGGTGGCGGCCTTCTTGCCAAAAACCTCGGGGTTAAAAACCAGAAAAAGTCGTAGGATCTCTTTTTTCTGTTCTGCCATGGGGTTGAAGAATTTGGCGCTCTGGGCCAGGAACTGCGGGATGATGATGCTCCCTGCATCGGGGTTCAGCACGCTCGGAGCAAACTGCGACTCGACCAACGCCGCCAGCGCGCTGAGGATCCCCTCGAAGCGATTGAACTCCCCCTCCAAGGAAAAAGCGATTGAGTCCGTCAATGTGTCCTGATAATCTCCGGCTGCGTCCTTCAGGCCCCGAGTCCCAATGGAGATCGAATAAAACCCGATCGCCCCCACTGAGAGTACGCTAAAAAGCGCGATAAATACAAGAATCCTTACCCCAAGCCTGTTCATGGACACCTCTCCTTTTTCTTGCACTTACGCTCCGTAAGCAGGATATCGCGGGAGTCGTTCATAGAATTTTTCACGCGCCGGTCAAAAGCTGCCCGCTCCCGGGCTCGGCGACGATCTTCTCGCCGTCGTAAACCTTGCGTCCGCGCACCAGCGTGGCCTTGACGCGGCCCTCGAACTCCATTCCAATGTAGGGACTGTGCTTGTTCTTGTGCAACAGCATCTCGGGCGTCAGAGTCCAGCGTACGGAGGGGTCGAAGAGCGTCAGGTCTGCATCGCTGCCGATCCTGATGACCCCTTTGCGCGGGTAGAGCCCCATCAGGCGCGCAGGGTTCTCCGAGACCAACCGCACCAGGGCCTCCACGCTCATGCCACGCCGCCGCACCCCGTGAGTGAAGAGCGCGGGCAACATCGTCTGCACGCCCTGCACCCCGCCCCACATATCCCAAAAACTACCGCTCGCGGGGTTCTTCTGCGCAACGGTCGAGGGTGAGTGGTCTGACGCGATCACATCCACCGAGCCGTTCAGGACACGCTCCCAGAGCCCCTCGACGCTCTCGCGGCTCCGTACGGGCGGCGTGCACTTCAGGACGCCCCTCAGGCGCTCCAGGTCGGCGTCGGTGAAGATCAGGTAGTGCGGGCAGGTCTCCACCGTCACCCGCGCATCACCCCGGACCCGGGAGACCCGGTCGATCACCTCGGGCAGCGTGGCGTGGCAGACGTGTACCCGAGCGCCCGTGACTCGTGCCATCTCAAGCACGCTGTCCACGGCCAGAAGCTCCGTGATCGGGGCGTGCGCGTCCAGAAAATCACGCGCACCGTTTTTTGCGGCCGCGCGCGCCGCACGCTCGTTGGATGCGGTCAGCGCTTCGTCCTCGCAGTGGACACCCACCAGAAGGTCGCGCTCTTTCGCCTCAGCCAGCCCACGGTAGAGCACCTCGGGCCGCGCGTAGGGAAAATCATCCCCCGCAAAGCAGGTGAACGCCTTGAAGGCGACCGCGCCATGGTCGCGCATGGCGGCCAGCTCCGCGACGTTGTCGTCCACCAGCCCGCCCCACAGAGCATAATCCACCACCGCACGCTCCGCAGCAGCCCGCTTCTTGAGCTCCAGAGTCTCGACTGAGGTGACGGCGGGCGCGCCGGAGAGCGGCATATCGACCACCGTCCCAACCCCGCCGGCTGCGGCTGCAGCCGTGCCCGTCCTCATATCCTCCCGGTCCGGCAGACCGGGGTCGTTGAAGTGTACGTGTGCATCGACCACCGCGGGGAGCACAAGACAGCCGGACGCATCAACAACCCGACCTCCGACCCCATCCAGACAACCCCTTGCGGCCAAGGCGGCTATCTTTCCATCCGTGACGCCAACATCGGCCTCGGCGAGCCCCGATGGGGTCGCCACGAGACCGCCCGTGATAATGCAGGAAAAAGGACCTTGCGCCGCTATGCGCGCAGGAACATCATTAACCTTACTCATCTCAACCCCTCATAAAAACGTCAGGCAAAACGGGGACTTGCCCCCAGGAAAAAAGTTCCGCGATCATGCTTGCGCATAAAGGAGCCCCCGGAGCGGAGGGTGGAAGCCTGAAAAGGCAGGGGATAGCTAGCCTCTTTGCCTCTACGCGTCCACTTCTCCGCCCAGGTAAGCCTTCTGCACCCGATCGTCGTCGCGCAGAGCTGCAGACTCTCCCTCCAGGGCGACTCGACCTGTGACCATGACGTAGGCGCGGTGCGAGACCTTCAGCGCCATCCGGGAGTTCTGCTCCACCAGGATGATGCCGACCTTCTCCTCACGGTTGATCTGAACGATGGCCCGGGCGATCTCCTGCACGAAGATCGGAGCCACCCCCAGCGACGGCTCGTCCAGCAGCAGCAGCTTAGGACGAGCCATCAGCCCACGTCCGATGACGAGCATCTGCTGCTCGCCGCCGCTCATGGTCCCTGCGACCTGCCCCATTCGTTCCTTGAGACGCGGGAAGAGCGTGAAAACCTGCTCCATCGAAGCCTCGATCTCCTTACGGCTGGTGCGCAGGAAGGCTCCCATCAGGAGGTTGTCCTTCACCGTCATGAGGGGGAACACGTGCCGCCCCTCCGGGACCATGGTGATCCCGCGCTCCACGATCTCCTCCGCCGAAAGATGGTCGATCCGATCCCCCTCGAAGGTGATCTCGCCGGCATCCAGACGCCGCAGCCCCGTAATCGCACGAAGCGCCGAGGTCTTGCCCGCGCCGTTGGCTCCTATAAGCGTCACGATCTCTCCGTGCCTCAGAGAGAGGGAGACGTCACGCAGTGCCCGAACACAGTCGTAAGAGATGTCCATATTCCTGGCCTCCAGCATCAGTACCCCACCTCCTCGTCCTCGCGCCCAAGATAGGCCTCAATGACGGCCTCGTCGGACTGAATCGCGGCGGGCTCGCCTTCCGCGATCTTCTTTCCGAAGTTCAGGACCACGATCCGGTCACTGATGTTCATGACGGCGGACATGTCGTGCTCCACCAGCAGCACCGTGACCCCCCGGTCCCGGATGCCGCGGACCATCTGCATCGCGTGCGCCGTCTCGTCGGAGTTCATTCCGGCAAACGGTTCGTCCAGGAGCAGCAGTTTAGGACGCGCCGCCATGCCTATGGCGATGCCCAGAGCCCGGAGGTAACCGTGTGGCAGGGTGGAGGCCTTCATCTCCTTCACGTCCTGCAGGCCCAGGTAGTCCAGGATCTCCGAAGCGCTCTCCCGAAAACGAGCCTCGTCGCTTCGGGCCGCCGGGCTTCCGAAAAAGAAGCCCAGCAGGGAGGCCTTGCTCTGCAGATGGTGGGCCACCACGACGTTGTCTATTACCGTCATGTTTCGGAAGATCGTCGTCTCCTGGAAGGTGCGGATAATCCCCTTGCGGGCGACAAGGTGGGGCGACATTGAGGTGATGTCCTCCCCCTGGTAGATCACCTGGCCGGACGTCGCAGGGAGGAAGGAGGATATTAACTTAAAGAGCGTACTCTTGCCCGCTCCGTTGGGACCGATGATGCTCAGGATCTCCCCCTCCTTCACCGAGAAGGAGACGTCGTTCACGGCTATCAGCCCGCCGAATCGCTTGGTCAGGTTCTTTACCTCCATCAGGGGCATATTCATCGCTCCTCCTTTCCCTCATCCTGGGGGTCCGGCACGCAGAAGAAACGGTTGCGGAGCCAGGGCAGCTTGAGGCTCATCAGGCCGTTGGGCAGCCAGAGCATCAGGCCGATCATGATCAGGGAGTAGATGAGGGGCTGGTATTGATTGAACCCCTGGAGCATCTCAAAGCTGATGAAGAGCACAAACGTACCGACGATCGCACCCCAGACAGACCCTAAGCCCCCCAGGAAGCAGTAGAGCAGGAAATTAGTGGAGTCCTGGAACGTGAAGGACGCGGGGTAGATGGACTGCTGCATCGTCACGAAAAACGCCCCGCCCACCCCCGCAAAGGCCGCGCAAATAGCCAGCGCGATCACGCGCAGTCTGGGGACGTTGACCCCGAAGGAGGACGCCAGGTCCTCGTTCTGCTGCAGTGAGCGGAAAAGCCAGCCCAGCCGGCTATTGACAATCCGATAGAGCACGGCAAACACCACGATGAGGAGGAAGGCCCCGAGGTAGTAAAGCGCCAGGTGTTTGTCGACGGTCGCGAAGTCGGGTATCAGGGTCACTCCACCGATGGTCAGAGCACCGGGCAGCGGCAGGTTCAGGATGCCCTTGGGTCCGTTGGTGAGCGCGGGAAAACACTGGGCCGCCAGACGCGCCGTCTCCGTCAGGCTCAGGGTGATCATCGAGAAATAGACACCCTTCAGGCGCAACAGGGGCATCCCGATCAGGATGCTGATCAGCACGGTCACGATGATAGCGCCCACGAGCGACGTCCAGAAGGAGCAGCCCAGACGGGAGATGAGGATGGCCGAGGCGTAGCCTCCCACCAGGGCGAAGCCTCCCTGCCCCATGTTGATGCGACCTATGTAGAAAATCAACCATACACCTGCGCTGATCACGCTCAGCACGGAGGCGGTGGTCAGAACCCCCAGAAAGTAGGTCTTGCTCTTGAATGCAAGGGGAATAACCACAAGATAGACCAATAAAAAGAGCGCGGCGAGCGCTATTTTTTTCAATTTCATCGGTTCAGCCTTCCTTCCTCTATTGGTGGACGGCCTTGCCCATAAGGCCATTCGGGCGCAGGGCGAGGAATACGACCAGCCCGGCGAAAATAATCAGATACGTCTCTCCGCCAGGGAAGAAGTAGTAACCCCAGGACTCTACCATGCCCAGGACCAGCCCTCCCAGGATGGCGCCCGGGATGACCCCGGCTCCGCCGATCATGACCATGATGAAGCTCTTGATAGAGAGCCAGTTACCCAGCCCCGAGTTGACCCCTGAGATGGGTACCAGCATCGCTCCCGCCAGGCCGGCCAGCATCGCCGCGAGCGCCCATCCGAGGATGGCATAGCGCCCCACATTGACGCCCATGAGCCGGGCGGCCTCCGCATCCTGAGCCATGGCCCTGAGAGCCCGGCCCGGGCGCGTGTAGCGCATGAAAAGGATGAAGACAAGGATAAACAGGAACGAGAGGACGATGACGAGAAGCCTGCCCTTAGGGATGAAGACACCTCCCACCTTGAAGACCCCGCTCACGACGGCCGGGACCCCACGATGCTTTTCACCGAAGAAGATCAGCACCAGACTCTCCACCATCGTGGCCGTCCCGGCGGAGAGGAGCATCGTGCTCTCTTCCCGAATGCTGCGCCGGAGCACGGGGCGGAAGAAAAGGATCTCGAAAAGGCAGCCCACAACGGCCAGGGTCAGAGCGGATGCCAGCAAGGCGGCAACGTACGGCAGTCCCATCACGCCGTAGACATAATAGGTGACAAATCCACCCAGAACATAGAGCTGCCCGTGAGCGAAGTTCATGACGTTCATCAGGGCAAAGATCAGAGTCAGCCCGAGGGCAATAAGCGCGTACTGAGCTCCCGTGTACAGTCCGTTAAAAAGTACTTGTCCCAAAAACGATCCCCCCTATCAGGACGGCGG
>JAAYOR010000055.1 GCA_012520235.1 Fretibacterium sp. | reverse complement strand
GTGACATTTTCTCTGGCTATTGACAACTATTCCTGAAAAAATATTTCATGATTTTCTATTGTCGTTTTCAGGTGGGATGTGTTATATTCCTTGGTGTCCTGTAAAAGTGAGTGCGCCTGTAGCTCAGAGGATAGAGTGACGGCCTCCGGAGCCGTAGGTCGGGCGTTCGAATCGCCCCAGGCGCGCCATTTTAGCTTGTCACAATGGGGTATGAGCTTTCTCCTCTCTTGTCGTTTCTTCATGAGCGACGGCCCCCTTGCTGTGTTAACCTTTTTTTGTTCCTCGGGAGCTATCCTCCCCATTAAGGAATCGCTAACCTTTGCCGGGGGCGCTTCCTTTTTTATTTTCTCCTCATTATATCCAATAGTACGGTATAATTATAGAAGAAAAGGAGGTGACCTCATGACACGCATTCGAGAGCTGCGTCAAGATAAGGGTTTAACGATGGTGGGGCTGAGTTACGAGACGAAGATTCATCCCTCGATTCTGTCTTTAGTGGAGCGGCGAAAGGCCCCGGCAAGTGAGCGAGTGCGGGAAGGGTTAAGTTCGTTTCTTGGTATCCCTTTGCGGGAGGCGTTTGACGATAACGGCCTAGCGATATGAGCTTGCGAATAGGCCAATAAAAAAAGCCGTCCGGGCGAAGGACGGCGAGAGCGAGAGAAAAGGAGATTGGTAAATGATTTGTTACCAGAATTATACTACAAAACAGGAGCAAGAGGAAGTCCTTGAGCTTGCGCGGAAGCTTAACTCGCTTTATTTAGCGAGAGGAATGGAGATAATACATAGCGAAGAAAAGGTTTTCTTGATCTGGCGCAATATTGCTCAGGTGTTTGACAAGCCACTTTTGGATGTAGCAAAGGAGGACGTAGAGGATGCAGAATTTGAGGCAGAATTGAATGCCAAGGCAATGACCTGTGCAGAACGACGGGAGCGCAAGGCGGCCCATATGGGTGTTTCCCTAGAAAAATATGAAGGGCTCTTCAAGCATGATATTCTTCTTTTGCGCAGAGAAGAGTTGTCTTGGCTGCAATCCAGAACGGGGGAGAGAAACAAAACACTGGATAAGCGTATTGAGCAACACACTCAAAGCAGAGGAGAATGGCTTTGTGCCAAGGGAATGTTAAAAGAAGAGGTCCCTACTCAGGAGCAAATCGCGTATGTGGATGCGCTTGAAAAAGAAGTTGAGGCTCTGGGGGATGATGTAGAAAAAGATATCATTGCTGAGGTTCAAAGATTAGAGAACAAGCTCCAACTCAGGGAGCTGCTTAAAAAGCGAGCCTCTACCAGAAAAGCAAGGACTCCTCGGCCGGTTCCCTTCCGTCGGTGTGACCGTGCCCGTGCTCGTGCTCCCCGTTCAGTGCGGAGGGCGTCTTTCTCTATGGCTGGATCAAGTCCAGGCGGAGGCGACGACTCAGGAGAATCTGACTCAGGAGACCCACCCGGGTCTAAGAAACATTTACCTTTATCTGTCCTTTCATCTGTAACATCCCCGTCAAATAACAATCACTGTAACCACAGTTTGTTTTGTCTCAGTTCGTGGCTTGTCCCCGGCTCATGTCGCATGGGCTCATATTCTATTAACTCCGAAGGGAGGCGAGTAGCATGACTACCGCAAGTGATCGCGCAACGTGGAATACTCAGAAGCTGGATGTGTTAAGGCATCTGCAAGCCGGCCACACCTTGACGCAAGACGAAGCGCGGGCCTTGTTCGGGATCATGCGTCTGGCCTCTCGTATTGAGGAGCTGCGGCGCGAGGGCTGGAACATCGTCACAGAGATGATACCTGTCGGGCAGAACGGAGCCAAAGTTGGGCGCTATTCCTTGAGCAAGGAGGAGCCCCGGCGGGAGAGCCCTTACCTCCCTGTGGCTGCTGAGAACATCCCCGACGAGTTGAAGGCATTGCCCCAGTGGGTTGTCTGGCATGCTGTGAAGCGGGGCGGGAAGATGACGAAACAACCCTACCAGGTGAGCGGACACTCGGCCAAGGTTAATGATCCTGCAACCTGGACGACGTTTGACCGGGCCTTTGAGGCTTATGAGGCAGGTGGGGCCGAGGGGGTTGGGTTCGTGTTTGCTCAGGGCGGAGGCATTGTCGGAGTTGACCTTGACACTTGTGTTCAGGAAGACGGGGAGCTCCATCCCAAAGCCCAGTTGATTGTTGAGGCTCTGGGGAGCTACACGGAGTATTCCGTCTCAGGCAAGGGCATTCATGTGCTTGTCCGGGCCGAGCTGGCCAGAGGGAAGCGCAACGGGCCGATTGAGATTTACCCGCATAATCGATATTTCACCGTCACCGGGAGCATCTACGAGGACCGCACAGAACTGACCTCTAATCAACAGGCGATTGATGCGCTTGTCGAGGCTATCTCCTTGGCCAAGAAGAAGGGAAAGGAGCCCATAGCCACAGCTGGGGGCTTCCAATACCTGGGGAATGATGCGCTCATCGAGAAGGCCAAGAATGCCAAGAACGGCGAGAAGTTCTCCCGTCTTTGGGAAGGCGGTATCTCAGACTATCCCTCACACTCTGAGGCTAACCTTGCGCTGCTGTCGATGCTGCTTTACTGGACAAACGGCGACGAGGACCGCGCGGCGATACTCTTTGAGCAAAGTGCCCTCTGCCGGGAGAAGTGGACAGAGCGGGCGGATTATCGGCGCTTCTGCTTTGATCGCCTTCGAAAGGGGGCGACGGCATGAGCCTTTGGGACGATGACAACGCTTTCCCAATGGAGAAGTTTGAGGGGCTTCTGGCCGAGGGGGCCGAGCAGGCGAAAGACGACACACCCCGCACTGTTGCGGGTGCTCTGCTACAAATATGCCATGACCTGGGCGTGATTCCCTTTGTGGCCGAGGGTATTAATGATTTGTTTGTGCGCTATCTGGTAGATGGACACCAAGAAATCAATGGCTTGCGAAGTCGGCAATTCCGGTCATGGTTGGCTGAAAAATACTTTGCCAATGCGAAGGTGGAGCCCAAAGGAGCCGACCTTGACGGGGCGCTTCTGCTGCTTGAGGCGAAAGCTTATCGCTCTATGCCTCGCAAGCTCCATACCCGTATAGGTCGAATGGACGGGAAGATTTACATTGATCTTTGTAACAAAGAACATCAAGCCGTGGAGATAGACGCGGATGGCTGGCGGGTGGTTGACGAGCCCCCCTTGTGGTTCCTGCGGTCCTCTATGGAGGAATTGCCGGTGCCGGTGCTGGGAGGCTCCTTGATGGAGCTGCGGGAGTTCGTTAACACCTCGGATGATGATTTTGCTTTGATTATCGGGTGGCTGCTGGTTTCTTTAGTTCCTGATATAAGCTATCCGATCCTTGCAATCTCCTCCGAGCATGGGAGCGGTAAAAGCACGCTAACCAACTTCTTGAAGGCGCTTATCGACCCGGATAACACCGGGGGGCTGGCTCCCTTTAAGGACGTTGATGCGCTCTATGTAACAGCGGCCTCTCGTCACGTCGTGGCACTTGATAACCTCAGCTGGATCTCGGCGAGGGATAGCGATCATTTTTCACGACTTGCAACGGGCGGAGGAGTGAGCCGTCGAAAACTTTACACCGATGGTGAAACTTATGAGAGCTACCTCCGCAAGCCCCAGATCTTGAACGGCATTGACTTTACCCCGGATCGCCCTGACCTGATTGATCGCTGTTACCCTGTAAACCTCCTACCTCTAATCAAAGGGGGGATTGCAGAGAGAGAACTGTGGGCTGCGTTCGAGAGAGCGCGTCCCCGCATCTTTGGGGCTCTCCTCTCTGCCGCCTCTGCTGCGCTGAGAGAGAAAGATTACAAACCAGGGCTAAAGATGCGCACTCGTATGATTGACGCGGCAATGTTCGTCATGCGGGTCGAGAGGGGCGGCGCTCTACCCTGGGAGCTCGGCACATTTGAGCGGGTGTTGTTGGAGAAAGAGCGGAGCAAGCAAATTGACGCTGTGGCTAATAACCCTACCGGGCGCATCTTGCTGGAGCTGGTAGACAACACAGGGGGCTGGAAGGGGCTTCAAAAAGACCTCTTTGACCTAGTGCGGGATAAAGTGAGACCTGAGGAAAAGATTGTGCTGCCGAAAGCCGATCGCGGATTTGGCGACGTACTCAGTCGTTTGACTCCCATGCTCAGGGGGCTTGGAGTGGTAATCCACAAAACGAGAAGAAACTCAGGAATGTGGATAACTCTGGCCAGGGCAGAAGAGACCGTAAACACAGGGGAAGAACTATCGGGTGATAATGAGGTGTACGTCGTGTACGTTGGAAACCCGACGTACACCTCAATGTACACCTCAAAAAACCTTGCTACTACTGGCTTTAATGGCAATAGTGTACGTCGTGTACGTCATCTCCCTACCTCTGATGTTGTCGATAAAAAAACCCCGGATACCCCCCTATCCGAGGTATCCGGGCTTTTTTCTGAAGAAATACAGAGAAATTGCGTTTCAACGTACACGACGTACACTCAGGGCAAAAAACAGGGGTTAAATCATTGCCCCACAACGGTTTATAGTGGTGTATGTCGAGGTGTAGATAGCAAATCAGACGTACACGACATACACCAATCGTTACCGGGTGCCTCTCCCGGTCAGAGCCCTCCTCCTGTGGATAACTCTAAGAGGGACGCGCAATTTTACTTTGATTTTTTGGATAATCCGGGGGGTGCTGCCAATGGAGATTAGGGTTTCTCTGGATGGTGTTGAGCGTGTGGTCACGTCAGAGGAGTTCCTTGCCTCCTGTGGCTGCGCTGGTGTTGGGTTGAAGGTGAATCACTGGGGGCGAGTAATCCTCTGTGGTCAAAGTATCCCTGTTGCACAGGCGCGGGGGCTGCTGCGTGCCTCTCGGGAGCTGGAGGCTGCTGTGTTGATGAAGCTGGCCGAGAAGGACCGCGCTTTGTCCGAGCTCATGGCCGAGAGGGCGGCAATCCTGTGGGCTAATGGTTTGCCGGACAGTCCCTTTGATGCGGCGCTTGCTTTGGTGGCTCCGGAGTGTCCGGGAGATGAGGTCAGGGAGGAGATAAGATGAGTAAAGACGGCGTGGCATTGAAACCCCGGCTTTCTGATGAAGCGATGGAGAAGTTTAACGCTGTAAACCAGGAGCTTGCGCGTATCGACTCCGGCATGGCGGCACGGTTCCGGGCTGTTTTTATATTCGGGATCAGGGAGATTTGGGAGCAGGGGCTTGTGGAGGGGTGGTGCCTTGGAGAAGGGCAAGCCCGTATCGCTCCTTTTGATGGCCATATCGAGGAGGCGGAAGCCTGGGTTGATGATTGGTCCAGGCGATGGAATACGGGGGAGTTTGATGAGAGCATTATAAAAGCTTTGAAAGAAGATTCTTTTTAGATCTTATCAGGCTTCTTGGCCTGATGAACCAGCCGGGAGCGGGGGGATTTTGAGCTTGATGAACCTAAGAAAACCTAAATTTTCAAATCAAATATGTTTTGCAAATGGAGGGCGAGATGAGAGAGCGCGGGGAGAGAGCCGAGCCCCCTCAGTTTTCTGAGGAGGTCAGGAGAGAAGTTATGGCGCTGATAGGAGAGCTTTTCAATATCGACCCAGATTTAGCGGATCGGTTCCGGGATGTTTTCACGTGCGGGGTTTACGAGGCCAGAGAGCAGGGCAGAGAAGAGGGCTTTGATGATGTTTGGGGACAAGCCTTTGATGAAGTTTGGAGACAGGGCTTCAGGGTTGGGTACTGTCTCGGGGGAGAGCAGGCACTCAGCTCCTCGGCCCGGATGATGCATTAAAGAGCTGGGGCCGAGGGATACTCACTTTTTGAGTATCCTTTGTCCTTCATCTTGGCAAAGTTCGTTCCTGAAAAGTCAGGAGCGAGACCTGCACCTCTCGGCCTGGGCTGGGGAACTATCGGCAGATTGACGACAGTTGAAAAACTCCCGGCCGAGAAGAGAGAACCTGTAGGAGGGCGAGAATGAATAACAAAGCGCGAGAGATGGATTATGATGAATACATAAAAGCGGCCGTAGATTGGGCAAAGATATCACTGCCAAGGGTGGAGGGGAAGACACAACCCTTGGGAGGCTGGAGAAGGCTGTGTGCTCAGTCAAGGCCTAAGGACATTGACGCAGCTTTCTGGGAAGGCTTTGTGATCGGCGGGGCGCTTATGGGGATGTGGCTGCTAGAGCGGGAGGAGGGGCTGTGAGGGCTCCTGGTGAGCTGCCGAGGATTACTCGTGAGCTGGATTCAGTTGAACTGAAGTCGCCTTGACTTCTCTCGATAAAAAAGAACGTCCCCTCAGATTTGAGGAGACGTCCAATTAGTTACTCAAGTATGTTTGGCCACTTTCGTG
>JAAYOR010000054.1 GCA_012520235.1 Fretibacterium sp. | reverse complement strand
GCTGCGACGGATTGTTCCGGGGTTGACACATAGCTCATGGTCGGCTATAATTTTAGATACCGAGCGGAAGTAGTTCAGCGGTAGAACACCACCTTGCCAAGGTGGGGGTCGCGGGTTCAAGTCCCGTCTTCCGCTCCAGAAGGTTTGAAGGCCAGGGAGAGTTGTCTCCCTGGCTTTTTTGTTGGATTTTTGCGCGCGCCTGCTTCGTCGGCGACGAAGCCTGAGAATAGCGATTTTCTCAAACATTGACACAAGCATCCCAAATCCACAGGTTGACTTTGAAAACCCTTGAGTATTGGACACTTATACGTTTTTTCTTTCACCCAATGGGTGAAAGAAAAAATACGAAATTCAACAGCCAACACGGATAAAAACTTTAACCTGCGGTTTGGGGGGCGCTCTTGTCGCCAAACTGTGATATTAGAGGGGCGGGGTCGGTCTGGGGGATGCCAACGATTCAGAGCAGAAGACCGCACGAGGCCTCGTGCGGTCTTGTCTTGTTCGTCAGGCTTACTTGGGGACTATTTGAGGAAACGGAAGTCGAAGATAAGGTCCTTAGCCTCCTCTAAGGTTTTATCCTTCAGCTGTCCCTTGAACTGCCCCATCTTGTTCAGCATCTCGGGGTACAGGGCGGCGTTTTTCATCCATTTTTCATTGGGGTCCGTGCTGAAGGTCATCTGGGACATTTGTGTGGCCTCCTCGGGGACGCCGTACCAGACCGCAGAGAGCTTGTCCGCCTCAGCCTTGTGGGTGCTGCACCACTCGCTGGACTTGGTGAGGAGCTCCATATAGGCCTTCAGGGCCTCCGGATACTTTTCGATGGCGTCCGTGCGGGCGGCGGTGACACAACAGGGGAAATTCTGCCATTTCCCGGCGGGGGGAAGGGTGTTGAGGCTGATGATGAGCTTACCCTGCTTTTTCAGGACGGCAACCTCAGGCGCGGGGGTGGGGCCAACCCAAAAATCGACCTGGCCGGAGGTCAGGGCGGTGTGGAAGTTGGAGGTGCTCTTTAGATCGACCAAGAGGATATCGGCCTGCTTTTTCGTAGCATTTCCGTCTCCGCTGGTGCGGAGCCCCGCCTCGAACAGGGCTGCCTCGATAAGGATCTTGGGGGCGCTGGTTGGCGAATGATAGCCTAGCTTGACGGGGGCTTTCGCCTCCTTGACGTATGCCATGAAGGAGTCCCAGTCGTTGACGGGGGACTCCAGAGCCCCCACTAGGGAGATCCCATCCGCCTGGATGGGTGCTAGCACCTTGACAGGGGTGCTGCTGTCGATGGCGGACAGGATGGCGGGGAAGGAGGCGTGGGCAAGGTCAAGATGCCCTTGGGCAAAGAGGGCGGCCGTCTCGGAACCGCTCTTGGCGACGACGATCTCAAAGCGCGCAAGGCGCTCCTCGCCCCTGTAAAGATCATACTTTTCCTTGTCCACGACGGGCTTGAAGTACACGCCAAAGTCCTTGAACTCCTCGCCCTTCTGCAGAGTTAGCGTAAAGCCCTGCTGGTGGGTCGTCCGGATAAAGCCCGTGCGAATAGTGGGGATTTCCTCCTCCGCAGCACAGGCGGGGGTGACGAATAAAACGGCCAGAACCATCGCTAAAAGAATTTTTCGCATTTTGCACCTGTCTCCTTTGCTCTTCTAAAAAACGCAAACAGACCACGACATACCCCAAAAGTATGCCAACCGATTCACGGGCTGACGCCGTATGCACCCCGTGCATCACCGCGGAGCATCAAACAAGAGCGTACATTGCATGACTCCCCTCCCTTCACTTGCGAATGGGACAGATCAAGGTTCCTGTTCCTCCTCCAAAATATCCAGTATCTTCTTGACCGTCTTGCCGTAGGCCGGGTTGTCCTGCGTCCTAGGGTGCGGGATATCCAGAACCTCCTCTAGGACAATCCTGCTTGGGCGTGCCGACATGACGACGATGCGATCGGAGAGGAACACCGCCTCATCGACGCTGTGGGTGATGAACAAAACCGTCTTTCGGTTAGCCTGCCAAATTTTCAGGAGCTCCCTCTGCAGGATGATTCGGGTGTATGAGTCGAGCGCTCCGAACGGCTCGTCCATCAGCAGCACCTCGGGATCGTTCGCCAAGGCTCGGGCGATGGCTACGCGCTGCCTCATCCCGCCGGAGAGCTCGTGCGGAAACGCCTTTTCAAAGCCCTCCAGCTTCACGAGGTTGATATATTTCTGGGCAATAGCCTTGCACTCCCGCTTGGAGCGGCCGGAGAACTCGGGTCCCAGAAAAATATTCTCCTCCACGCTGCGCCAAGGCATCAAGGAGTACTCCTGAAAGACCATCCCCCGCTCGCGGCCCGGCCCCGTGATGGGGCGCCCCTTGATCAGGGCCTCCCCGCCCGTGGGGGCGTCCAAGCCGGCGAATATCCGCAAAAGCGTCGATTTCCCGCATCCGGACGGGCCCACAATACACACAAACTCGTTGGGTTCAACGGACAAGTTCAGGTTGTTGATGGCCACAAGCGTCCTTGGGCTGTTGGGGTCAAAGATTTTTTGCAGTCCGCGTGCTTCCAAGATGGGATTCGCCATATCCTGCCCCCTCAGCGATAGAGCTTCTGCAGCTTAAGTTTTTTGGGCTCCAGAAGCGCAAAAACCTGGTCCAATATCTTCCCCATGACCGCGATGATGATCATCCCCGCTATGACGACGTCCGTCTGGGCCACGGTGTAGGCGTGGGTAATCAGGTAGCCCACGCCGGATATACTGCCCGGCATCATCTCCGCCCCCACCAGCGCAGTCCAAGAGGAGCTCAGGCCAGCCCGCATCCCCGTGAATATCTGGGGAGCCGCTGCAGGAAGGACGATTTTATAAGCGATTTGCAGCCTCGTAGCGCCCAGCACCTTGGTGGACTCCACAAGGGTCACCCTAACGTTCCTCACGCCGTGGACGGTGTTGCCAAGCGTGGCAAAAAACGCCCCTAAGAAGATGATGAATATCATGGAAAGCTTGATGTTGCTGAAAAAAGGGTACCATTCCCCCTCCTCTATCCCCACAACTGTGGCCATGCTGGCGACTCCGAACCAAGCCAACACGAGGGGGATCCAAGCCAGCGCGGGGATAGGGCGAAAGAGTCCAAAGAAAAGGTCAAGCATCTTGTAAGCCGTTTTGCTGTAGCCCATGAGCAACCCCAGCGGCACCGCCAAGACCACGGCTATAAAGTAGCCGGTGAGGACTCGGACAAGGCTGGCGATCACATTTCTTGACAGGGAACCCATATTAAACAGGTCCGCCTGAGGGTGGGAGAGGACGGACAACACATTGGCTATCTTGGGCAGGACAACCTCGTTTTGTATGTTCAGAGAGCAGGTATGCCACACCCACAAAAAGCCTATCGGCACAATCAGGGCCAAGGCCACATCACAAAAAAATTTTCTCATTTAAATCTCCCTTGCAGTGAGCGCACAAGCGAACAAGAGCATACTAAAAGTATGCCAAGGTTCACGGACTGTTTGTGGTGGTTAAGAAAATGCCTTCTGAAAGGAAAAAGGACCTGAGAGGCTAGCCCAGAAAGGGCTGCATCAAGAAGCAGAGGGACTCTCGCAAGGCAACCATCGCAAACATATTTTCAAAACGCTTGCAGTAACGCACTCCGTACGTCGCTGTAAGGCATCAGGAAAAAATGCGCATTACGTTGTCCCTCCTTCTTTCTTGAGTCTTTCTTGAGTTTTTATTGAGTCTTTTTGAACAGGATTTGCTAAGAGGAAACGAAAAAAGTATAACACACCCCCCCCCTTAAATTTTGAAAACAAGTTCTTCCCGATGATCGATGGTCGACTTTTCCTTCCTCAACCTTTGGTGGGCTTGAAGCGGCAACAGAACAACAATACAAGCATTGAGGCACGTTGCAGAACGATGTTTTTTTGTTATACTTTTAGACACATCCACCTGACCTGACTTTTGCTTCACTGCTTGACTTCAATGCTTGACTTCAATTCCGAAAGGGGGACCACGCAATGTTCGTCTTTTCATGAGGCCGGACAGCTGTGCACGGGGTGCATTGCTTTGAAGGCGTTTCACGAAAAGGAGTTTCTTATGCGAAGGTCTCCCGGATCCTTTCCTTAGCGTAACGATCCTTTCTCTAACTCTGTCTTTCGGGAGTCTTCCCTAAGAACCTTTTTGTCGCTGGGCTGTTGCCCCGTGAGCGCTTCGGCATGCCTGAGCGCATGTTGTTGTGTTGGCTGCAACCAGCGAAAAGAAAGGGATGCAGCCCTATCTGTGCTTGGACTCCGGAGAAAAGCCCGGGGTTTCCGGGACAAACGGTAGGACGAACCTCAAATCCATCTCCCTGAGACCCCTCCTTCAAGGAGGGGTCTCAGGGAGATGGAGAGATGTTGGCGTCTGATGGCGGCAGGATGTTGGGTGTTTTTGCAGTTTTTTGCAGGGGCGGCTTGAGGCTGCTCAAGACTAAAAAGAGAGGACTGGTTAGCATGAGGATGACACGGACGTTTGGCAGAGCTCTGCTTGTGGGAGGGCTTCTCGCGCTCTTTGCGGGAGCGGCGTTTGCCTCTCCCCTGGATGCCTTCAAGGATTTGAAGGGAACTTTGGATATTGCAGGCGGGACGGCTCATATCCCTGTCATGAAACAGGCGGCCCAAAACATCATGGAGGCCTGGCCCGAGATCCGCATCACCGTGGCCGGCGGCGGTTCCGGTGTGGGAGTCAAACAGGTGGGCGAGGGGCTCGTCGGGATCGGCAACACAGGGCGACCCCTTAAGGAGAACGAGGTGGCCGACTACGGCTTGAAGACATTCCCCTTCGCCATCGATGGGGTTGCAGTTGTCGTCAATCCGGCCAATTCGCTCAAGGAACTGACCTCAGCTCAGGTAGCGGACATCTATTCCGGCAAGATAACGGACTGGAAAGAGCTGGGGCAAGAGGCGGGGGCCATCAACGTCTACGGACGCGAGGACGGCAGCGGGACGCGTGAGCCCTTTACCGATAAGGTGCTGGGCAAGGTGGAGCTGGCCCCTTCCATTAACGTCGTCAACTCCAACGGAGCCATGAAGACCGCAGTGGCTCAGGACAAAAGAGCGATTGGCTATGTCGGGATCGGCCATCTGGAACCTAGCCTCTCGGCTGTGACGATCGACGGTATGTCCCCCTCTCAGGAGAACGCGGCCGACGGCTCCTACAAGGTTGTGCGCAACCTTTTCATGAACACCAAGGGCGAGCCCGAAGGGCTTGTGGCGGCCTTTATCGACTACATCTACAGCCCGGACGGAGCTGAGATCATCAAGGCCAGCGGCTACATCCCGCTTCCCAGGAAGTAAGGTATTCCGGGAAGGCTTTTAGAGAAGTTCTCTGCTGGAGAAAGGCCCTTAAGGAGGAGACCATGCGTCAAGCGACAGCCCCTCTCTGGCTCCGGGCGCTCGCCCTTTGCATCGGAGGCGTCCTGGCCACGGTTTTTGTTTTTATCCTCATCTCTGCCCTGGAGGCGCTTTGGAAAGGGAGAGGGCTTGCTCTCTGGGGAGCGGTTTGGAGCCCGCAGACGGCCCGATTCGGCATCCTCCCGATGATCCACGCCTCCGTGCTCCTCTCCTTTTCCGCCCTTCTCTGCGGCTGGCCGGTGGCTCTGGGCTGCTGTTGTGTGTTGCGCGGTCTGGGCCCTAAGGGCTTGAGAGTCCTTCTGGGCTTCACCCTCCGATTCATGGCCTCTATCCCCACCGTGGTCTATGGCTTTGCCGCCGTCTTCCTGCTTGTCCCGCTGATCCGTGAGGGCTTGGGAGGCTCCGGCTTCTGTTGGCTTTCGGCCGGGCTCCTCCTGGCCCTCCAGGGGGTTCCGACGATGACTCTCCTCATGGACGAGGCGCTCAGGTCTGTGAGCGCCGAAACCTCGCTGACAGCGGCGGCATTGGGCCTGACGCCGGAGCAAAACCTCAGCAGCATCGTGCTCCCTGCCTCACGGCCCTGGATGGCCTCTGCAGCCGTTCTGGGGTTTGGGCGGGCGCTGGGAGACACCCTGCTGCCGAGCATGCTGGCCGGCAACGCGATCCAATTTGCTTCCTCCCCTCTGGACTCAATGAGGACCCTCACGGCCCACATCGGGCTGGTGCTCTCCTCCGACATCGGGGGTGGTGAACACCTCTCCCTGCTCCTGGCGGGAGGGCTCCTGCTGCTGGGGAGCGTGACTGTGACGCTGTTCGTGCATCACCTCTCCGGGAGGGGGCGAAGATGAAACGCGGGCAAG
>JAAYOR010000053.1 GCA_012520235.1 Fretibacterium sp. | reverse complement strand
TTTTTGTCGCAGCTGATCGGGCTTTGAGGTTGGAGCGCTGCCGTCAAAGGGGCTGGAGCGAGGCGGAGCTGGCGAGGCGGGAGGCGTTCTTTATCCCGAGTCCGGAGCGCCGGGCCCGTTCAGATTACGTCATTGAGAACCATGGCTCACTTGAGGACCTTCGGAAAAACGTCAGAACGATTTATGAACGGATGAAGGGGGCGAGAGGGTGCATCTGATAACCAGCCATCTGAACACGGATTTTGACGCTTTAGCCAGCATGGTGGCCGTACAAAAGCTTTATCCCGAAGCGGTCATCTGCCCGCCGGGGTCCATGAACCGTAAGGTTAAGGACTATCTGGCCCATCACGGGCATCAATGGAACATCCTGAAACCGAAGAAAGTTCCCATGGAGCAGGTCACTTTGATGGTCGTAGTGGACACACGCGCTCGCTCCCGCCTTGGACCCTTTGCAGCCCTGGTCGGACGTCAGGAGGTGGAGGTGCACGTGTACGACCATCACCCCCCGACGGTTGACGACATCCCAGCGGACAAGATGGTCTCTGAAGTGATTGGGGCAACGACCACCATCATCCTGGAGCGGATTTTGAGGGAACGCAAGAGCGTCTCAGCGGAGGAGGCGACTCTTTTTGCTCTGGGCATCTACGATGATACGGGAGCCCTTACCTATGAGGCGACGACGCAGCGGGATATCCTGGCGGTGGCTCACCTGAGGGAAATGGGAGCGGATTTGTCGCGCATCCTCTCTCGCGTGGAGGTCTCCACCTCCTCAAGTGACCGCAGGCTTCTGGATATCCTGGCAGAGAACGTCCAGGAGACCTACATCAATGGGGCTAAGGTTATGCTGACTTGGGCTGAGACGGACGAATATGTGGAGGGGCTCTCGCTCCTCCTGTATCGGCTAAGGGATTATTGCGACTCGCATGTCTCTCTGATGGCGGTGCGCAGCGGGGGAAAAAAGACGGTTTTGATCGCGCGCAGCGCTGCGGGTGTTCTGAACGTAAAGGAACTTTTGGAACCCTACGGCGGCAGCGGGCACGTCCAGGCAGGTTCGGCCACTCTAACGGGAGTGGAGCCACAGCAATTGCTGAAGGAACTAGAAGCAGAGCTCTCCTCCCGGATCCCATCTCTTTTGAAGGTCGAGAGCGTGATGACCTCCCCCGTCCTGGCAGTGGAACCGGACGCCAGCGTCAATGAGGCCTATCGCACAATGCTGCGTTTCGGGCACCAGGGGCTCCCCGTGGCCCACAAAGGAGAAGTCCTTGGGATCATGACCCGCAAAGATCTGGATAAGGCGCATCTTCATGGCTTTGACAAGGCCCGCATCCGCGATTTCATGACTGAGGGGATCATCGGCATCCCCGCAGAGGCTGCGATTGACGAAGCGCACCGCCTCATGGCCACCTATGGGTTTGAACGGTTGCCTGTCTTGAGCAAGGGGCGTCTGGTGGGTATCCTCACACGAGCGGACCTCGTGAGAGCTTTGTATCGGACCTTCCGCCCTGTCGGAGAGCGAGACGCCGGATCCGGTTTTCTCTGGATGGAGGGAGTGGAGGCTCTTCTGGAAAGCTCCTTTTCGGAGGAGGTGCTGGGCCTGCTGCGTCGCATTGGAGACAGAGCTCAGGCTATGGGGATGCGAGCCTATATCGTGGGAGGGGCGGTCCGAGACATCCTGAGAGGAGAACGCAATGTGGACCTGGACGTCTGCGTGGAGGGCGATGCGGAAAAATTGGTCCGGGAGTGGGACGAGCCAGGCTGCCGGGGCACAGTGCACGGTCGGTACAAGACGGGGACCCTGTCGTTTCCAAACGGGCTGAAAGTGGATATTGCCACGGCGCGGCGCGAGTTTTATGAATATGCCGCAGCCGAACCCACGGTCAGCAGCGATTCCATGAAGCAGGATCTAGGTCGGCGTGACTTCACCGTCAACGCCATGTCCATCTCCTTGAGCAGAGAGGACTGGGGGGCGCTGACGGACTATTTTGGAGGACGTGCCGATCTGAAGGATGGGGTTTTGAAAATTTTGCACAACCTGAGCTTTGTGGAGGACCCTTCGCGCATCCTGAGGGGAGTGCGGCTGGAGCAGCGCATGCAGATGGCCTTTGAGGATAACACGCTGCGCCTCATGAAGAGCGCCCTGAAAGGCGGACTCTTGGGGCGTCTCTCCCCCCATCGAGTGAGGATCGAGTTGGAAATAATGGCGAGGGAGCGCCCTCTGAGAAGAATAGCTCTCCGCATGGAGGAGCTTGGGGCCTGGGAGGCCCTTTTTCCGGGCATCCGTTTGGAGACTACGCCCCGAAAACTCAGGAGGCTCGAACTGTTTTTGCCCCGTGCCCGTCAGGCCGGAGTGGAGTTCAAAAATAAAGATTGGCTGGTTTTCATCGCTACAGTTCTGAAGGATTCACCCGCCAGCGTGCGAACTGCGGCTATGGACCGCCTGAACCTTGACTCCCTTGAGCGTAATATCTTAACAGAGGGGTTTTCTGGTTGGCCTCAGGTGGAGCAGTTTTTCCACTCCAAGAAAAGCCCGAAAAATTCCGAGGTCTATCTGTTACTGCGAGATCATGGACCAGTCCCGCTACTGTTCTGGCTTATCTGCCTGAGGCGCCCTCAGTGGCGCCGCTGCGTCATCCGGCATGCGCTCTCCTTAATGAAGATACGAGGCGAGTTGACAGGAGACGACCTGAAAGCTCTGGGGGTTCCGGTCGGCCCAGAGCTGGGAAAAACCCTTGAAAGAATCCGCATGGGCATCATGGATGGAGAGATATCGGGACGCGAGGATGAGCGGGCCCTGGTGGAGTCTCTTCTGACAGGGCAACGAGACTGAGAAGTCCGGCGTTTTTCGGTATTTCAGGAAGGCGAGACCTTCAGAAGAAATGCTAAGATGGTTTTAAGTTTCGTTCCGGGGCCTGAACCCCGAAATTGAGGAGTGAGTTCTTTGGGTTTGTTGAAAGATCCCGTCACATTGCTTCTGACCTTGCCCGCTGTGCTCTGGGCGATTTCTTTTCACGAGTTCTGCCACGGTTACGCGGCATATCTGGTGGGGGACCCCACGGCCTCGCGGGCCGGGCGCCTCTCTCTGAATCCTCTGCATCACTTTGACCTCGTTGGGACCCTGATGCTCTTGTTCGTGGGGTTTGGCTGGGCCAAGCCGGTGCCTATTAACCCGGGCTACTTCCGTCATCCCAAGCGCGATCTTATCTTTGTCTCTCTGGCAGGCGTTATCGGAAATGTCCTCACCGCCATTGTCTGCGTACTCTTCCTGCGTTTTCTGGGCAACGCCTGGTTTGACCTGGCAGGTCGGGCCGGGGTAACAGTGGTGCTCCAGATGATCCGCATCAATATGGGCCTTGCAGCCTTTAACCTCATCCCGATCCCGCCGCTTGACGGCTCCCGGATCCTGCAGGCTTTCCTGCCCTACCGATATCGCGAATATTATTACTGGCTGGAGCGCTATGGCATCATCATCCTCTGCGTGCTCCTCGTCACAGGGGTCATCGACATCCTCTATTACCCCATCGCACGTCTTCTCTGGAGCCTGCTGCCGTTCTGAAAACCCTGGCTCCGGTGGAAAAGGGACCTGAGCTCTTCCTTCTCCGCTCAGACTGCTTTTTAGTCACAGCCCTTTGACGTCGAAGGGCTGGCTTTTTTTGTTCAGTAAAGAAACTAAAATAACTTCTACATTTCTTAGTTGACTTTAGTTCATGGTCTGTTTATAATTGTTTGCCGTAACCAGAGCGCGCTCTGCTATCAGCGGTCCGTCAGCAGATTTTCTGGTGAGCGGATAGAGCTTTGGGGCTCATAAAATCATCCATTAACATGAAGAGAGGGAGTTTTATTTTATGGCGGGTAAGAAGGGGAAGGTCGTCCTCGCGTACAGTGGCGGTCTGGATACCTCGGTGGCGGTTGTTTGGCTTGCGGAGCAAGGTTACGATGTCGTCACTATGACGGCGGACGTGGGACAGAAGGTCATCGATCTGGAGGCGGCCAGAAACAAGGCCCTTCACAGCGGAGCCGTGAAGGCGTATATCTTCGATCTCAGGAAAACCTTTGTCGAGAATTATGTCTGGCCCTCTTTGAAGGCCAACGGGATGTATCAGGGAACCTATCCTCTCACCTCCGCGCTCTCTCGTCCTCTCATCGCCAAGACGCTGGTGGACATCGCCAGGAAAGAAGGGGCCGCAGCGGTCGCGCACGGCTGCACGGGCAAGGGGCAGGATCAGGTTCGCATCGAGGTCTGTGCCACCGCTCTTAACCCGAATATTGAAGTGCTGGCGCCTGTGCGCGATTGGCAGCTCACCCGCGAGGCTGAGATGGAATACGCTCTGAAACACGGTATTCCCGTGAAGGCAACCACGGCCTCTCCTTACAGCATCGATGAGAACCTCTGGGGCCGCTCCATTGAGTGCGGGCTCTTGGAAGATCCCTGGAACGAGCCGCCGGAGGATGCTTATGAGCTGACGGCCAACCCTCTGATGGCTCCAGACACGCCGGACTACGTAGAGATAACCTTTGAGAAGGGGATCCCCGTGGCTCTGAACGGGGAGAGAATGGATGGTGTTAAGCTCATCCTGACGCTCAACGATCTGGCCGGAAAGCACGGTGTGGGCCGAGTGGACATGCTGGAGGATCGCCTCGTCGGTTTCAAGAGCCGTGAGGTCTACGAGTGCCCCGGGCCCATCACCCTCCTGACTGCGCACAGGGCCTTGGAGACCATGACGCTGGACAAACGGGTGCTGATATCCAAAAAGGAACTTGAAGTGCGCTTTGCAGAGCTGACCTACGAAGGGTATTGGTTCTCACCCCTGAAGGACTGCATCAACGCCTTTATTGACGAGACCCAGAAGTACGTGAACGGGACGGTTAAGGTTCGTCTCTACAAGGGCCAGGCGGTGGTGCGAGGCATGAAGGCGGAGAAGGCCATCTACCGCCACGACTTGGCGACCTACTCGGAGGGTGACACTTTTGATCATACCGCTGCTGTTGGGTTCATCAAGATATGGGGGCTTCCCATCCGTACGTGGACTTCCACTTTCCCGCGCGAGGACAAGGCAGAGCAGCCGATCGAGGCCTGAGCCTTATCTTATCTATAGTATAGTGTAATGAGAACCTTTGAGCAGGGAAGATGTACACTGCCGAGTCTTGAAGGAGCCCTGGCCGGAGATTGATCGGGAGATTGATCGGTAAGGCTGAAAGACGGCGCGACGCCCGTGTTTTGTGCGGGCGTCGTTTTACTTGTGTGCCCGGTGAGCGGTCGCCCTGGCATCTACATCAAGGATGCGAAGACACTGCGGCGCGGTGTCAGCACGTGTGCATAGGGAACTACAACACCGTTGAGAGCCACATAGACGACATTTTCCAGAGGAGAATGGTGCTCGTTATCCTGCTTGTAACTTGTAAGATGTTATGCCGCTAGGATTTCTGCGAAGTCTGAGCCAGGTACATACCATATTAATGGCCGCTCTTTACTGCATCATGTATCTTAAAATAAAGTGCAATAGCTATTATCTCCGCCATGGCAGTAAATGCGATAATCAAATTCGTCGATTTCATATCGTAAAACAGCCCCATCAACGCTGAACCAGCAAGCAACGCCAGGCCGTAAGCCGAATTAAATATGCCGTAGCCTGTCCCACGCTTGCGATACGGCGTTATATCTGCGATGGCGGAGCGCATAATTGTCTCGTGCGTCCCCATTACGATGCCGAAGAGCATCATCCCTGTTACTATGAGTGCTGTCGAATTGCTCAATGTAAGAAAAGGTAGCGACATCGTCATCAGCGGGATCGCCGCTAGCACGAGAATACCTCCCGTTTTCTTTCGGGTTTTCTCTTTCAACCGATCATACGCTTTCCCGACTATAATCGCCGCAACAGCGTCGACGAGCATCGCAAACGAATACAGCAAAGTGATATCACCGTCGGACATCAGTCGATTCGCCTTCAAATGGTAACCGATCGTGCTGAAATTTACAAAACCTACTGTGCAAAAAAATGTAAAAATGGTGTAGCTCCAAAACACTGGCTCCAATTTTTCATTTCGACAATCCTTATTTTGAGCCACAGACAACAATTTCGCACTCTTAATCTTTACACACGCAAAATATAAAAACAGCATTAAAATTCCAAACGGCACGATCAGCAGTCTATACCCCAACTGATACTCACTGATTCTGCTATTGCCTGTAAAATAAAAAATTGCAGTAAAGACCAGAGGCCCTAAAAACGCGCCCATCTGGTCCAAAGCCTCCTGCAATCCGAAGGCAAACCCGATGCCTACCTGATCCTCCGCAACGCCCGATAAAACCGTATCTTTGGCAGGATTGCGCAATGCTTTCCCAACCCGCTCCATCAGCATCAAAGCGACAAGAATATTCCACTCCATCGTAAGGCCCATCAACGGGACACTCAGGAGCATGCCGTAGCCCATGAACATAAAAAACCAATGTCTGCCGCTCTTATCCGACATAATGCCGGCCAACAGCCTCAGCGCATAGCCCAAGAATTCCCCTATCCCGAAGACCACCCCGACCTTCGCCGCACTGATTCCCAATAAATTCAGATATTGGCTGTTTGCGCTTCTCGCCGATTCATAAACGATATCGCCAAGCATACTGATCACGCCAAAAATAACAATCACGACTACCGCCGGCGAGAACCTGTTGTTTGAATTCATACTTATATCTTTTTTTGCTGACATGATATCGTTACCATCTTAGTTGTTGTAAAATGTGAGTAGGAGAGGCACCCGGCACCATCGGGTGAAGCTGCTAGGGGTATCCCCCCGAAAGGGGGTGATAACGTGGAGAGAACAACAAAGCTGCTACAAGCTCTTGCAAAGCTCGTAGCAGCCCTCGCGGACTTCATCCGCAGTCTCAAAGCGTAGCACTCTTACCGTTTAGGCTTAAGCCCCGGTGAGGGTCACGACCCCTCATCGGGCAGTCTTTGAAACATCCCCGTCCGACCTCTCCCGGGCGGGACTTCCCCTCTATTGTAGCATACTGTGATGCATGTAGTATACCGTGATGCACCGTGACACCCTAAATTTTGGGAGGCTTTCATCATACTCTCATCATGCTCCTTGATGTTGCCGTGGATTTGGGGAAGCGTAATGTGGTTGCCTTTCTTTAGAATAAAGCGGCTAAATCAGCGGCTACCAGTCCCCCAAATAGAAAGCGCCTTCAATGGGAGCGCTATTTTCCTGCGGTCTCAAGGACCTCTTCAAAGAAACGGCTCACGAGGTTGCCCGTTATTTTTTTGCGGTAATGGGTCTGTTTGCGCGGGGAGATCTCCCGGGAGGCCGCTGAGGCCGCTTTCTCCAGGAGGGGCCGGTCGAGTTTTTTCCCGATGAGCTCAGCCTCGGTCTCCTTGAGGCGGCGGGGGATTGGCGACATGCTCCCTGCGGCAAGTCGCAAGAGACGAATTTTGTCCTCTTCCAGTTCCAAATAGGCGGCCAGCGAAACTCTTGAAAGGGTCAGAGCCTTTCGGGAGCCCCTCTTGAAGAAGACCTGCCGGGAGCCCTTGGCAGGAAGGGGGACGAGGATCGCTTTGACGAGCTGGCCCGGCTTCAGAGCTGTCTGACGGTATCGGAGGACAAAGTCCTCCAGCCTCATCCGTTCCTCTCCGTCAGCGCTCGCCAGGATCACGGAGGCGTCGAGGGCCAGAAGGACGACGGGAAGGTCTCCTGCCCCGCTTGCGGTGCAAATGTTTCCGCCGATGGTCGCGCGGTTCTGGATGGCGGGGCCTCCGCACTGCCGGGCACAGGCAGCCAAGGACGGAAGCAGCTCGTTGATCAGGGGGCTGTTGTCCAGCTCGTCATTGGTGACGCAACTCCCGATGTGGATGCAGTTGTCGTCTTGACGCAGCTCGTGGAGCTCCGGCAGGTGGAAGACCGCAAGGGCTTTGTCAAGATGAAGGCGTCCGCCCTTGACGTCCACCATCAGGTCTGTCCCGCCCGCCAGGATGGGCAGGCCCGGATGCTGCTGCAGCGTCTTAAGGGCCTCAGCGAGAGTCGCTGGGTAGAAATATCTCTCTGCCTCCTCCGGAGTGAAGGAGGGGGCCTTTTGGACGCAGAGGTTGGGGCGGGGTTTGATGTCCTGCCCATAACCCTCTCGGGCCGCCCGGTTCACGGCTTCATAAATTTTTTCGTAACCGGTGCAGCGGCAGATGTTGCCCGAGAGCTCCCGGCGGATGGTCTTGAGGTCAGGTTCGGGGTGTTTTGCCAGGAGAGCGTGGGAGGCCAGGATCATCCCGGGGGTGCAGAAACCGCAGTGGATAGCGCCCTCCTCGCTGAACGCGGTCTGGAGCGGGTCGGGATTTTGCGAGGTGCCGAGGCCCTCAACGGTCAGGACCTCGCTCCCGGATGCCTGGATGGCGGGGATCAGGCAGGAGGTCACGAGCTGTCCGTCCATAATGACGGAACAGGCTCCGCACTCTCCCTCGCCACAGCCTTCTTTTGTTCCCGTGTGTCTGAGGTCGTCCCTCAAAAGGTCGATCAACCGGGTCATCGGCCCAACCTCAAACGAGCGCAACATTCCGTTTACCGTCAGTTCTATCTTCATTCGATATCCCCCTCCGCAATCGATTTTTTTCTGCGCAGATCGAAACGTTCCCAGGTGCTTCAAGAGATGGCAGCTTTGGCCTTCTGAGGGGACTTGGCCTCCAGAAGTTCGTAGAGATACTCACCCGTCGCCGGAGCTTTTTCCGCAAAGACATCAAGCGCGTTGTCCAGGGCGGAGAGGAAAGCTGGAACGCTTCCGTCGCAGGGGAGCTCTCCTATCCCCTTAGCTCCGTAGCCCCCATAAGGGCAGGGTTCTTCGATGAAGTCAACAGTCCATTTAGGGGTGTCGAGGGTCGTCGGCACGAGGTAGGAATTCATGTGAGTGGCGCTGTAAGTGCCGTCTGAGGTGATGCTCAGGTCTTCAAGGTGGGCCAAGCCTAGAATCTGCAGCGCTCCGCCGGTCAACTGCCCCCGGGCCAGAATAGGATGGAGCACGCGTCCCACCTCGGCCACAAGCGTGACTTCGAGGGGGTTGGCCTCGTAGGTGTCCATGTCCACCTCCAGGTCCACCACCGTGGCAAGCCAGGCGTAGCCTTTATAAGCGTCGCCGGAGAAGCTTTTTTCGTCCCATGGGTTATCTGACTCGGGCCCTTTATAGGTCCCTTCAGCGAACAGGGGGCCGTGTTTGGCGACGAAGCGACGGGCCGCCTCGAGGATGGAGAGCTGTCCGCCGGGGAGCTTGTAGGTTCCTCCCTCGAAAAGGATGGAGGCGGGAGGACAGTTGTGTTCGGCAGCCAAAAAGTCAGCCAGTTTGGAGACCATGTTCCGACAGGCATCATAAGCGGTGGCTCCCACGAACATCGTAGTGCGGGAGGCGACGGTGGGGCCGCTGTTGGGGACGAGGACGGTGTCTGCGGGAGGGGCCACCACCTGGTCCATGGGGACCCCCAGCGCTTCGGCCACGATCATGGGCAGGACAGTGGCCGAGCCCTGCCCCATGTCGACGCTGCTGGCGAGAACCCGGAAGGTGTCGTCCACAAAATCGAGCTTGACGATGGAGCCCATGTTGTCCTCTCCGCTCCCGGTAAATCCACCGCCGTGCATCACCACGGAGAGGCCGATGCCGCGCCGGATACGCTTGTTGAGGGCCCTTTCGGAATCGTAGCGGGCGCGTTTTTCGCGGTATCCCGAGAGTTCGATGGCGCGGCGCAGGACGGCTTCCGCTCCTGCTTCTTCATTCAGGGTTTGACCGAAGGGGAAGCGGTCGCCTTTGCGGATGACGTTTTTGAGCCTCAGGTCTGCTGGGTCCATGCCGAGGATGCGGGCGGCTTTGTCCATGTTCCGCTCCATGGCGAAGAAGGCCTGAGGGGCTCCGAAGCCGCGGAAGGCTCCGGTTGGCGGGGTGTTGGTGGCGACAACCCGTCCGCGGATGCTCGCGTTCGGGACTCGGTAGGCGCCGGCTGCGTGGAGCACGCTGCGCTGCAGGACGACGCGCGACAGTGTCGTGTAGGCGCCGCCATCCAGCAGGAGGTCCACCTCCATGGCGACGATGGAGCCGTCCTTCTTCAGGCCCATCTTGTGGCGCACTTTGGAGGGATGTCGTTTGGTCGTCGTCCTGATGTCCTCGCTGCGATCGTAAATGAGCCGGACGGGATGGCCTGACTTGAGCGCCAGGAGGCCTGACCAGACGGCCATCATGGAGGGGTAGTCCTCCTTGCCTCCGAAACCTCCGCCTGTTGTGGGCTGACGGATGGACACCTTATCCGCCGGGAGCCCAAGCGCCTGAATGACGGCACTGTGCACGTAATAGGGACATTGGAGCGAGAGGGTGATCTCAAGCCCGCCGTCCGGAAGGGGTACGGAGAGGGCCCCCTGGGTCTCCAGATACATGTGTTCCTGAGGGCCGGTCTCATAGACGCCTTCGACGATGACGTCCGAGTCCTCAAAGCCTTTCGTAATGTCGCCGCACTGGATGCGATATTCGTCCAGGATGTTGTCCTCGCCCCAGACCTTGATCTTAGCCTCTAAACCCTCATCCAGAGTCAGGGCGGCGGGAAGAGGTTCTATCTCAGGCTGCACGGCAGCCAGCGCCTCCTCAAGAGTCCGGGCGTCAGGAGCGGCTATCAGAGCCAGGGCTTCTGTGGTATACTTCACATATTTTTTCGTCAGGACGGGATAATCGTCCCGGACGATGTGGACGAAGTTCTCTCCCGGCACGTCCGAAGCCGTTGCAAAGACCACTCGGGACCAATCAAATGAAGGGTCTTTGGCAAAGCCCTTAAGGATTCCGTGGGGTGTCTGTGAGCGGAGGATGCCTCCCACCCAGCAGCCTGGAACTTCGTAGTCTCCGACAAAGCGGGCCTCTCCTGTAGCTTTTTCGAGGCCGTCCAGCCTTGGGACTGATTTGCCTATGATCTTAAATTTTGACAAGTTATTCCCTCCTCTTCTGGCAACAGGTGTACTCGCCTGGGATGTTTGGGGCCATCGTGAAGCGTCATGTTTATGGAGCCGGTGATGTAATTTTTGACCGCGTTAAGCGTGTGGGGCTTGGGGGTGCAACTCATGCTAAAAACATTATAGCAGGGAGGCGGGCTCAAAGATTCCGTCAAGGTGGACGTAAAGCTCTCAAAAAACGCCCCTCATCCCTTTTTAAAGAGGGGAAAGGAAAAAGTTCGGAAGGCTGTGATTTTTATTGTACAGCCCCCAGCAGGGCTATCCAGACAGGGAGGGTGAACATGGAGAGCAGCACCGAAGCGGTCGTTCCCATGGCACAATATTCGTCATCCATCCCCATCTCGCGGGCGATGATCGCGGTGTTGACCGCTTCGGGCATGGCGGCCAGCAGAGTCCCTGCCTGCACGATGAGGTCAGGAAGACCAAAGGCTCTCAGGACCAGGTAAAAGACAATAGGATGGATAATTTGCTTAAAAAGCAGCATCTTCCAGGTCTTCAGGGCGGCAGAGAAAAAAGATGCCAGCTGGATCTTGGCCCCGAGCATCAGGAGGGCAAGCCCAGTGCTGATGTCGGCCAGGATTTTGAGCGTGGAGTCCACCCATTTGGGCATCGGGCCCAGTCCTCCAAAGACGAGCACGAGAGCGAAGAGACAGGAGAGGAAGAGAGGGTTTTTGAAGAGTCGCAGGGCCGTGAGGCCAAGGCTGCGGAGGGTCACTTTGCCTAGCAGCGCCAGTTGGCCGCTCCCTATCGAGGTGAATTGAAGGAAGGGGAGTGAGAAAGCGAGGGTGATAGCACCGGCCTCTACCCCCTCAGACCCCATGGCGAGAGCCAGTATGGGCAAGCCGGCAAAGAAATGGTTGCCGCGCGTCGCGGAGAGGGTCAGAGTCGCAAAGCGCTCCCTTGTCTCTCCCTTGCGCGCAAAGACCCAGACCAACAGGGTGGTGATAGCGTAAGGCAGACAGACGCTCAGGGCAAAGAGAGAAGTGTTGGGGACAGTGTCAAAACGGGCGTTCATGACGCCGCGAAACAGAATGGCCGGCATGGCCAGGTAATAAAGCAAACGATTGTTTTCCGTCATGGTCTGAGGAGAAAAAAAGCACTTCAGATGTAAAAGATACCCCAAAGCGATGACCAGAAAAACAGGCAGGACAACCAGAACCGCTCCCACTAGATATCACCTCAGGCCGCACAATTTGGGGGCGCAGCGACGCGCCCTTCGGAGTAAAGCAAAAGTGACGCAAAAGAAAAGCGACCGGTTTGGTCGCTTTTGTTTTGTGCGTTTACGAAAATCTCAGGCCTACTCCTCTTCAAACATGTCCTTCGTCACGGCACAGACCGGGCATACCCAATCCTCCGGTATATCATCAAAAGCGGTGCCGGGAGCGACCCCTGAGTCCGGGTCTCCCATTTCGGGGTCATAAACATATCCGCAGACGGTGCAAACGTATTTTTTCACAGCGATACATCCCCCTCGTTCTCATTCCATTATGATAGGTGTGCGCATGGCGACACACTCAACGCTCTCATTATACTACATAGTGTGTATGTCCAAATCCTGCGCCGTTTTTTCTTTTGCCTTTGATAACGATCGCCTCTTAAGGAGTCCCGATAGGTAAGAATGACTGAGGAGGCCTGTAAAACGGCTTGAAGGTTTTCATCTCTCAACATGATACAATCGTAAGGACTCGCTAAGTCGCTTTATGCTGTCAACCGTCGCTGCGCCTCTTTCTGACTCCAAAGCTTTGTGAGGCAAGACTACGCGAAGCGCTTGGGGTGCAGCCCACATTGAAGCGCCGGAGGACTTCCCGGTTGACGGGCATTGACCCTTGTCAGCGACTTTCTTTTATGAGTTTATGAGCCACTCGGGCTTCCCTGAAGAGGAGGGATGTCCACAGGGGGGTTATATTCTTTAAGGTTTTGAGAGGGCGAAGAAATGACTCTATCCTTATACCGACGGTACCGACCCCAGAGGTTTTTCGAGGTGGTGGGGCAAAATGCAGCTATTGAGCTGCTCTCGCGCAGCGTAGAGCTGGAGAGGACAGCCCACGCCTATCTTTTTTCAGGACCTCGTGGCTGTGGTAAGACTACCGCCGCACGGCTTTTGGCAAAGGCGGTGAACTGCCTGAACCGGGAAGGGGCCGAGCCCTGCTGCCAGTGTCAAAACTGCCTGGCAATAACGGCGGGCGAGAGCTTGGATGTCATCGAGATAGACGGAGCTTCCAACAACAGCGTCGATGAAGTGCGAGAGCTTAAGACTCACGTAGGCTTGGTTCCTTTTGCCTCGCGACGCAAGATCTACATTATCGACGAGGTTCACATGCTCACGGTCTCGGCCTTCAACGCCCTTTTGAAGACGCTGGAGGAGCCGCCTTCTCACGTGATATTTGTTCTGGCGACCACCGAGCCTCATAAGGTCCCGGTCACCATACGTTCGCGCTGCCAACATATCTCCTTCCGCAGTATTGAAACGAAGATGATCTTCAACCGTCTGGTCGAGGTCTGCAAGACAGAGGGCGCGGAGGCTCAAGAGGAGGCGCTCTGGGAGGTGGCGCGTCAGGCCGACGGGGCTCTGCGCGATGCCCTCTCCATGTTGGAGCAGGCTTTAAACCATCGGGAGGGCGAGTTGACGCTTGCCGGTGTGGAGGCCCTCCTGGGCGAAGGGAGCCGGCCTGCTCTGGAACGCTGGCTGTCCCGCTGGCAGAGCCCGGACGCCGAATTCTTTTCCGACTTGCACAGAATGCTGACGGTGGGGAGCTCTCCGCAGCATTTCATTGAAGAGCTTTTCTCGCTGTTGCGGAACCTCTGGCTGACGGCACAATGGAGCGATATCCCCGATGTCCTCGATGTCTCCGAACAGGAGAGAGAGTTTCTGAAAGCGCAGGCGCCTCAGTGGGAGCCCGCTCGCCTGCAGAGGATGATGTCCTTTTTGGCTGCTCTTCTACCCCAGGTGCGCCAGGGGATGAGGACGGATGTCCTCTCGGGGCTTCTCATGTTGGAGATAACCCGCTTGGGAGAGGAAACCTCTCCCAAGACCCCCTCCGAAGGGGGCCGGACTCGGGTTGAAGTCTCGCTTCCCCTCATCGCTCCACTTGAGCCAAAGGCTGAAAAAACTGAGGAGGCTGGGAAAGCTGGAAAAGCTGAAAAAGCTGAGAAAAAGCCTCAAAAAGTTTTTTCAGGGCGTGAAGCGCAGAAGGAAGAGCCTTCGCAATCTCCGGAACTCCTAAAAAGGTCTTTCGCTTTGCCTGAGGTCGAGTGGAAGGTCTGTGCCGCTCCGGAGAGAGAGGAGCTTCTGGACTGCCTGCATGATGGGGATTTTCTGCTCTACTGCGCCCTTTTAAACGTGCCTTTTTTGTGCGCTAAGGACGAGCAGCGTGGGGATGTGTTGCTCTTAGACTTTCCTGAGAGCTTGAGATACCCTTATGAAGTCCTCTCTTTGAGCCGTCATCGCTCTACTTTACAGCGCCTTTTTTCTCGCTTTGAGGGGGGCGTTTTTCTACGTTTGGGAGAGGAGGGGCATGCCTGCTTTCCTATAGAGCCTGAGGGACAGGCAAAGGTTGGCCAGGCTGCTCCAGACCTGTCTGAGCGCCTTTTTCCGGATGAGGACTCGTCGGATGAAGGGTCTTTTGACTCTGGCACAGGAGAGAAAAAGGCTGGCGCCACGGTTGAAGGGGTTCTGCCTTTTGAGGGGCTTTTGCGCGATGTCTCGCGCCTGATGAGTGGAGAGCTGTTGCTGGTTCGCAGCAGCTCGGAGGATGGTTCGGACGAGCTGGCGCTTGGTTCCGATGAGGATAAAGATGAAAACGAGTGATACGATGACGCGACCTTTTGTGCATCTGCATGTGCACACGGAGTACAGCCTTTTGGATGGAGCTATCCGCACGGCGGCGCTCGCCCGCAAGGTGGCGGATTGGCCGGTTCCGGCGGTCGCCATGACGGATCATGGAGCGATGTATGGAGCCATTGAATTTTATGAGAACTGCAAGCGGGAGGGGGTCAACCCCATACTGGGCTGTGAGGTCTATGTAGACCCGGACGGGCATCGCTCCCGGGAGAAAAAGGGGAAGAACAACCATCTGATCCTTTTGGCTGAGGACAATGAAGGCTATCACAACCTCATCAAGCTGGTCTCCGTGGCCAATACGGATGGCTTTTATTATAAGCCGCGCATCGATCACGACCTTCTGGCGCGGCACAGCAAAGGCCTGATTGCCTCATCGGCCTGTCTGGCTGGAGAGGTGGCACAGTTTATCCTGGCGGGCAGGGAGGAGGAGGCTGCAAAAAGAGCCCTGCTCTACAGGGATATCATGGGGCCGGATAACTTTTTCCTGGAAGTCATGTCAAACACGCTCCCCGAGCAGGCGGTGGTCAACAAGGCTCTTGTCCGCATCTCAAGGGATACGGGGATCCCTCTCGTTGCGACGAGCGACGCGCACTATCTGGAAGCGTCGGATTATGAGTGGCATAAGATCCTCTTAAGGGTTAACACCCGCAGTGACGATACTGACGATGCCTTTGGCTTCACCACCAACGACTTTTATCTGCGGACGCCCGAGGAGATGGAGGCTTTTTTTGGCGCGGAGCTGCCACAGGCCCTGGATAGTACGGTAGAGATAGCTGGTCGGTGCCGGGTTGAGTTGGAGCTTAACTCAGGACATTATCAGCTCCCGAACCTGGATTTGGCGGATGGGGTGACCCTGGCCTCGCACCTGGAGTCCGAGGCGAAGGCGGGGCTGTGCATGAGACTCGGCACAGATGCCCCTTCCACTGAGTACAAGGAGCGTTTGGACTATGAGCTGAACGTCATCCGCACGATGGGTTTTGAGGCTTATTTTTTGATCGTGGCGGGCATCATTCAGGCTGCAAAAGATCGCGGCATCCCCGTAGGCCCGGGACGCGGCTCTGCTGCTGGTTCTCTGGTCGCCTGGAGTTTGCGTATAACGGATTTGGACCCATTAAAGTACAATTTGCTCTTCGAACGATTCCTCAATCCGGAGCGTATCAGCATGCCGGATATCGACACGGACGTCTCGGACAAGGGGCGCGACGAGGTCTTGCGTTATATTGTCGAGCGCTATGGCAGCGATAAGGTGTCGCAGATCATAACGTTTGGGCGGATGAAAAGCCGACAGGCCGTCAAGGACGTGGGGCGCGCCCTGGGGTTGGAGTACTCCCTGATGGACCGAGTTGCCAAGCTGATCCCTTTTGGAGTTAAGAGCATTGGAGAGGCGTTGGAGACTCAGGAGCTTCAGGATGCCCTTAAGGAGGCAACCAAAGAGGACTCCCGCATCCCTCAGGTGATTGAGGTGGCCTCTCAAATTGAGGGGTTGGCGCGGCACCCCTCCCAACACGCGGCCGGGGTGGTGATCACTCCGGTGCCCACCACAGCTCTGGTCCCAATTCGGCGCATCAAGCCCTCCGTTGGGGCCTCCGAGGATTTGATGGACATCAGCCAGACCGTCACTCAGTTCACGATGGAGCCCATCGAAAAACTGGGGCTGGTCAAGATGGACTTCCTGGGGTTGAGCACTCTTTCCATCATGGAAGAAGCATTGGAAAACATTGCTCTCAACGGCAAAGAGCCTCCTGACCTTAACCGGATCCCCATGGATGACCCGGAGACCTACCGCCTTTTGCAGGAGGCTGATACGATGGGCGTCTTTCAGCTGGAATCCTCGGGCATCCGGGGGATGCTGAGCAAATTGCGCATCGACTGCTTTGAAGACCTCATTGCCGCCTTGGCAATGTACCGTCCGGGGCCGCTGGAGAGCGGGATGGTCAACCAGTACATTGAGTGCAAACACGGCCGGGCCCGGCCTAAGTATCCTCATCCTCTCCTGGAGGATGTCCTGAAGGAGACCTACGGGGTTATCCTCTATCAGGAGCAGGTGATGCAATCCGCCTCCATCCTGGCCGGCTACACTTTGGGTGAGGCCGACCTCCTGAGGCGCGCGATGGGCAAAAAGAAGGTTGAGGTCATGCAGGAGCAGCGCGCTCGTTTTGTAGAGGGAGCCACAAAGCAGGGGATAACGTCCGGGAAGGCTGAGGAGATATTTGACCTGATTGAAAAGTTTGCGGGCTACGGCTTCAACAAGTCTCACAGCGCTGCATACGCTCTGATCGCCTACCACACGGCTTATTTGAAGGCCCATTACCGGACGGAGTTCATGGCTGCCTATCTCTCCAGCCAGATGAAAGCTAAAAAAGAGGTGTTGGGACGCTACGTGAGGGAGGTCCGCCGCAGCGGGGTGGATGTCCTGCCGCCCGACATTAATTCGTCCATGGAAAACTTTACAGCGGTGAGTGGAGTCATACGCTTTGGCCTTGGCGCCGTCACTCGAGTCGGACATAATGCGGTGGAGGCTATTATCTCTGCCCGCAGGGAAGGCAATTTTAAATCTTTGTGGGATTTCGTCTCGCGCGTGGATTTAAAAGTGATCACTCGCTCGACCATAGAGAACCTGATCAAGGCGGGGGCGTTTGACGAGTTGAGCGAAAACCGCCGTCGTCATGTCGAGGCCCTGCCCGATTTTGTTCAGGCTGCACAAAGGCTTGCCGCGGAGGAAAATCAGCTCTCCCTCTTTTCTCTTATGGAGGAGGCTTCCATTGAAGAGACGGGGCCGGACATGCCGGAGGTGGAAGATTACGAGCCTTTTGAGCGGTTGGATTGTGAAAAAGAGGTCACGGGCCTTTATATCTCGGGACATCCCTTCGATAGCTACGAAAAAGAGATGCTGAACTTCACGACCTGCACGATTCAGGACCTCCCTTGCTGGAGGGGGGACATCCCTGCCAGAGTTGGCGGAATCCTTCTCTCCGTCGTTGAAAAGACGACGAAAAAAGGCAAACAGATGGGGATACTGACGATGGAGGATTCGGAGGAGAGTCTTGAGATGGTCGTATTTCCGGGGAGCTGGGAGACGGTGAAGGGGCAGGTCGAAGTTGGGCTTCCCTGTGTGGTCGAGGGAAGGATGGGAGACCGGGAACCCCGTAACTTTATTGTGGACAAACTGATCCCGTTGAAGGATATGGCCTCTTCTGAGGAGGCCATTGTCCGAATCCGCCTGAGGGCGGACCTCATCTCCTACTCCTTCGACGTGAAGAGCTTTGCTGTCGCCCTCAGGGATTGCCAGGGGAGGTCCCCCGTTTTGCTGGAGCTCACGGACGAGAGGGATTCCTGCGTCCTCTACCTGAAGGATTTCCGCGTGGAGCGCAATTTGGATCGCCTTTCAGACACCCTTGCCAGGGTCGTGCCTGCAGAAGCTCTGGAAGTCGTCTGCTGAGAGCACGAGAGCAGCAGCTTGAATCGGAGGAGGCCGGGATGTACCCTTCCGCACATGAGGTATGAGCATGGTAAGACTGCGCACCGGCAGGCTCCAGTTGTTTGCAAGAAAGGAGAGGCGCTGACTCGTTCATAAAAGTTGCTGATAGCGGTTAATGTTCATTAAGTGAGGAGATCCTCCGGCGCTCACGTTCATCCGCGGCGTAAGCAGCGGTTGAGCGGTAGCATAAGAACGAATAGGTCAGCGGTTCCTTAATGAGGTGGGTTGTGTGATGTTTGTAAAGATAGTCTGTACAATAGGTCCTGCAAGTGAGGAATATGGTACTCTGATGGGCATGGCCCAGGCGGGGATGAATGTTGCGAGGTTGAACTTCAGTCATGGGGATTACGAGGGGCATGAGCGCAAGCTCAATCTCATCCGGGAGGTGGAGCGCGATACAGGCCGTCCTATTGCCACGCTACTCGACACAAAAGGCCCGGAGATCCGTACAGGTCGGGTGCAGGATGGCGAGATCAAGCTCGAAAGCGGCAGCACGGTCCTCCTGACCTCAGAGGACTGTTTGGGGACCCCGGAATTAATCCATGTG
>JAAYOR010000052.1 GCA_012520235.1 Fretibacterium sp. | reverse complement strand
TAATGGGCGAACCTGAGAGGACGATCCTTCCCTCAGGCGAGAGGACCTTAGGTTGTTCCACCTCAGACCTCGCCTCGCTGTCCGGTTCTGCCCCGCCAGGGAAACCCGTGAAGGTCGTGCCCTGCTTTTTGGGAGAGGCGATGGACCTCAGGTCCGTTCCCCCCACCCCCCCCTCACCCAACTCGGAGGCAGTCTTCTGCTGCCTCGCTCGTTGAGCCTGTACCGACGCTACAGCCCCCTGCTGCTCCTGGGCAAGGGAAAGGAGGGGCGCTGTCATGAAAAGCATCAGGAAAAAAAGCATGACGAGAAAGTTTTTATAAGACAACCAGTTCTCCTCCCTTCCTGAAGTTCAAAATGCTCTCGCTTTCTACAAAACACTAATTTTATGAACCGCGAACCACGCGAAAGACAGGGAAAAGGGAAAAGAGGCCATGCAAAATTTCGCGTTTTTCGCGGTTAAAGAGCTTCCGGTTTTTAATCTGTCTTTTATGAAATCAGTGAATAGTCTTTTTGCCGGTCGTTCTAGTCCAGAAAGTCCCTCAGCTTGCGGCTGGGATGGCGCAGCTTGCGCAGTGCTTTGGCCTCAATCTGGCGTATGCGCTCGCGCGTCACGTTAAACTTGCGTCCCACCTCCTCAAGCGTATAGGAGTGTCCGTCCTCGAGCCCAAAGCGATAGTGCAGCACCTCCCGCTCTCTGGTGGAGAGGGTGTTCAGCATCTCCTCAATCTGCTCGTGCAAGAGATGCCTTGCCGCAGCCTCATCGGGGCTCGGGAGGTCCCTGTCCTCAATGAAGTCCCCTAGCTGGCTGTCCTCCTCCTCCCCTATGGGGGTCTCCAGTGAGACGGGCAAGAGCGCAATGCGGCGGATCTCCTCAACGCGGGAGGGCTCTATCTCCATCTCCGCCGCTATTTCCTCATCCGTCGGCTCGCGTCCCAGGCGCTGCACAAGCTGGCGCGAGATGCGGACCATCTTGTTGATGGTCTCCACCATGTGTACGGGAACGCGTATGGTCCGAGCCTGATCGGCGATGGCACGGGTTATTGCCTGGCGTATCCACCAGGTCGCATAGGTGCTGAACTTGAAGCCCTTGCGATAATCGAACTTTTCGACGGCGCGAATGAGCCCCAGGTTGCCCTCCTGGATCAGGTCCAGGAAGAGCATACCCCGCCCGATGTATTTTTTTGCGATGCTGACGACGAGGCGCAGGTTTGCGTCAATCAGCTTTTGTTTGGCCTTGAGATCCCCTGCCTCCATCTGCTGGGCAAGGGTCACCTCCTCGGCAGCCGTCAACAGAGGGACCTTGCCTATCTCTCTGAGGTACATGCGGACCGGGTCGGTCAGGGGGATGTCGCCCAGCTTCCCGGAGTCCACCTCCAGAGAGGGGAGGTGCTCGTCCCCGCCTGCCGAAGATTGCTGTTTATCCTGACTGTCGTCGTCCACCACTTCGATGCCCAGCTCCTGAAGGTTATTGAGGACATTATCCAGCATATCAGGGGTCCAGGTGTCGACAGGAATATGGCGCTCAATGTCGCTATGGGTGACGAACCCGCGATCCTGCCCTTCATGCGCAAGCGTCCTCACCTTCCCCAGATATTCGACGGCTTCGTCCTGAGAGGTATCCGCCGCTTTCACTTCGTCTGTTTTTTTTTCCTGCACGGTATTGCATCCTCCATAAGCTTTTATCTCTTGGCATCACAGAGTTGTGATATTTGCTATTCCCAGGCTGATCCCTAAAAAGGGGGGAAACGGCATCTCAGGAGAAGGCCCCACCATTTGCCGTGTCTCCGGGAACTCCATCTCATAAAGCAAGCGGCTGATCCTGAGCTGAAGCAGGTCGTCTGTCTCGTAAGGCACATAAAAACGCCTGTAACCGAACTTCTCGGCGAAGTAGACAGATTTTTCCTTTGCATCGGAGGCGAAGAGAGCCTCAAACTCCGTCAAAAAACTTTCCTCGTCGAAAAAAATCCCCTCGCTCACGAGGACGATGACTTTGATCTGTTCCAACAAGGTCCTCTTGCTCCACAGAGAGCAGAAAGCGACCCCCGCTCTGACAAGGTCCGTCCTCGCCAGAGCCTGCCCCAGCAGGGCCTCCATCTGGGGGGAATAACCCAGAAGCATCATAAAACCCAGATTCAAAAAGATCTGGGGGTCCACCTTAAAAAAATTGTCCCGCATGAGGCTGCCCACACAGCCAAGGGTGGGCGAGGACATGAACAAAAACTCACTCCCCCGTTCAAAACAGGCAGCGGCGATCCTTTCAAGCTGCTTGCTGTGGAACAGGTTGATGGAGACAGGATTGTAATCAACGCCTAAGGGGAACCAGGGAGCTATTTCGAGGTCCAGGTCAGAACTCCAGTAAGATAGCAAGAGTATCCCTCTTATCCTTTCAGAACGAGTTGAAATTTCAAAAAGAGGCGCAGGGGTGAAAAAAGCTAAAAAAAGCGCCTCGTAAGGTCAAACAACACATCTTAGAGAAGGGGACCCTTCCCTGGTATTGAGGAACCGCTGAGCTCATCCTGAGAGTTACCACACCATCAGAAGCTTTGATCAGCCCACGCTTCTCTGAGCTTTTGCCTCCTGCTCCTCCAGGATCACCTTAGACACGTACTCCACTAACTTCGAAATCTCGGGCTTTGCTATCTGATAGCGGGCGCCGACGCTTGCTGCCTTCACCTTGATGTCCTCCGCCATAATTGAAGAAAAGACGATGATGGGGATATCGCTGGTGGCCGAATTTTCCTTCAGGCGCCTCGTCAGAGCCAACCCGTCCAGACGGGGCATCTCCACGTCTGTTATCAAGAGGTCGCAACGAGCGCCCTCACGGGTGATCGCGTCGTAGGCCTCTTTGCCGTCGGAGCAGAGTAGAAGGTTGACGAACCCCCCTGAGACCAGGGTCTCCTTGAGCTGCTTCCGAATCAGGGGCGAATCCTCCGCAACGATGATGCGGTAGTCCCCCGGGTTGCTTATGCCCTGCGTGAACTCCGGCGCGCGGGAGGGATCCCATTTGTTCTGCATGGACAGCTCCGGGCTGATGGCCTGGACGATGGCCTCGTAGTCTAAAAGCAGGACGTTGCGGCTGTCCCTCTTGATGACGTAGAGGATCCAGTCTCCCAGATACTTGCCCGTCAGTGTAGAGTCCAGGTCCTCCGAGCTGATCCGATAGAGCCGCTCCACGGCGTCCACAACAAAGCCCAGCTTGATGTCGTTGAACTCTGCCACGATGACCTTGCTCTGCTCCAGCGGCGTCTGGGGCTCGATATCCAGGAAAATGCGCAGATCGACCATCGGTAAGATCTCGCCCCGCACGGAGGTTATCCCGGCCAGGGCTGTCGAGGTATCGGGGATGACGCGGCTCCCGGGCCAACGCAGTATCTCCCGGGTTTTATCAACGTTGATGGCGAATGGCTGGTCGCCCAGAAAAAAGACGACGACCTGCCATTCGTTGGTCCCCACTTCCGTGATGACCTTTTTGACTTCCTGCATGTCACAGTCCCTCGTTTCCAGCGTTCAAAACGCTCTGTTAAAAATCTTAAAAACACACGGCTCAGCCCAGCTTGGATGCGTGCCACTTTACTCTGCATAAAATAATACCGCAGCCAGGGCAAAGCGACAACCTCAAGAAGCCGGTCATTCTCCTTAGGTCGTCAGTGTCCTGCTGAAAGGGCCTGCTCCCGCTGCTTTTGAATAAAATAGATGACGATGAGGATAACAAGGCCGAACAAGTCCGACTTCCAGCCCGGGATCATGAGCCCCAGAGCCCCTCCCAAAGCAACAAGCCTGAGATACCATGGGAGCGGAGCTTTGAAGAAGCCGATTGTGGCAAAGCCCAACAGTGCGACTCCCAGGAGAGCTGTGATGACCGCCATGAAGAACTCAAGGGGGACGAAGTCGACGAGGACCAGGATCGGGTTATAGACGTAGATAAAAGGCACAAGAAAGCCGGCAAGCGCCAATTTGGTCGCTGTTATTCCCGTCCTCATGGGGTCGGCCCGGGCTATCCCTGCCCCAGCATAGGCGGCCAGAGCGACGGGAGGTGTCAGGTCCGCCGCGATGCCAAAGTACAGGACAAACATGTAGGCTGCCATGCTGGGGACCCCAAGCTGAATCAAGGCGGGCGCTGCCATGGTGCTGGTGACGATGAAGTTGGCGGTGGTCGGAAGCCCCATCCCCAGGAAGATGGAGGCCACCATCGTGAACACCAGGGTCAGAAACAGACTGCCCCCAGCCAGAGTCACGATAGCATGGGCCAACTTCAGGCCCAGACCCGTCAGAGTAGCCGTCCCGATGATGAGCCCCACCGTAGCGCAGGCACAGGCCACCCCCAATGAGCTCCTGGCTCCATTCTCAAGGCCCGCCCAGAGCTTTGCCGGGGTCAGCCAGGTGTCTCGTCTGAAATAGGACGTCACGATGGTGAGGACGATCCCGTAAAAAGCGGCCATCAACGGCGTATAGCCACCGACGAGGAAGTAGATGATGCCGATAAGCGGGATCAGAAGGTGCCCGCGAGAAAGAAGCAGCCTCTTGAGGCTGGGCAGCCGGTCCCGCGGCAGTCCCTTCAGCCCCAGCCGCGTCGCCTCAAAGTGCACCTGGACGATGACGGCAAAATAGTAAAGGAGGGCCGGGACCACTGCCGCCAGCGCCACCTCAACGTAGGAGACCCCCATCGTCTGAGCCATGATGAAGGCAGCTGCCCCCATGACCGGAGGCATGATTTGCCCTCCGGTGGACGCCACCGCCTCCACCGCCCCGGCAAAATGGGATTCGTACCCGACGCTCTTCATCAGGGGGATGGTGAACATCCCGGTCGTGCAGACGTTGGCCACGGACGAGCCGGAAATGGTCCCCATGATCCCGGAGCTGACCACAGCCACCTTGGCAGGCCCGCCGGCGGACCAGCCCGCCAAAGCCATCGAGAGGTCGATGATGTACCTGCCCAGCCCCGTCTGCTCCACGATGGTGCCAAAGAGGATGAACATGAAGACGAAGGTCGCCGACACGGCCAGAGGCGTGCCGAAGACACCCTCCGTGCCCAGATACATATGGTTGATGATGCGGTAAAAGTTGTATCCCCGGTGCTGGAAGATGGATGGCGCTAAGCGTCCAAAGTGGCAATAGAGGAGGAAGAAGATGACGATGACGGGCAAGACCGGGTTGGAGACGCGCCGCGTCGCCTCTAAGATTATCAGTATCCCCAGCCCACCCACAATGAGGTCCATGGTGTTGGGCATCCCTGCCCGCTCCAGCATGGGCCCGTAAAACTGCGCAACGATATAAAGCGTGACAAAGGCGCCTGCTGCCGCAAAGAGAAAATCGTAAAAGGGGATCTTGTCCTTGGGGCTCTTCGAGCTCGCAGGGTAGAGCAGATATACCAGAACCAGGACAAAACACAGGTGTATGGGTCTCTGCCACATCTCCTTCATCAGGCCAAAAGCCGAGGTGTAAAGATGAAAGAGCGACATGAGGACGGCGAGCACTGCTATCAGTCTCCCCTGCCATCCTCCGGGGGTGCGGAAACGGGACTCACTGTCGTATTGACGCTTGATGACATCCAGATCGATATCACTGACCTCAGGATAACCCTCTGTACCGTTAAGAACATCTTGCTCCGACATGACTCCAATCCTCCTCGCTATTGATCCTTGTTGCTTGTCCTCGTTTGCTGCTTATCTCTGTTTATTCTACTCCCATCCCGGACTCTCCGGAACTTCAGGACAAGTTGACCTGATCAGTCCGCACGGATTAAGATTTTACGCCCCGGGAAAGCGGCAAAGAGCTTGAAGGTCTTACCGTTAGGAGGCGTTAACGTGTTAAGCCCCCAGCGTTCGTCCCCTACCCTCAGGGCTATCTCCTCAAAAGACCGGCCCCCTCCGACGTAGCGGAACCAGCTCCCGTCACGCAGAAAACGGCCTCGGAAAGGGGCCTCGGTGGGGAGGCCGGCGTTGGTGGACTGAGTCCGTTCCTCCCAAAGCCAAAGGGTTCCCCTCGTCGCATAATAGCGGTCAACTACAGGACAGAGCTGGACGGAATGCACATATTGCGTCTCGAAGAAATCCCCCAGATAGAGCCGAAACACCTGAAGAGCCTCGCCGTCCTCCCCTCTCAGGGTCACCTGAGGGGCTAAGGCAGCCAGGCTTAAAAAGAGAGCGCTCAGGCCAAGCAGAGGGACCCAGAAGAGCGCAGGGTTCCGCCTCAAGTCAGCCGCTCCAGGATGCGCAGCCAGTTCCCGCCCTTTATTTTCTCCGCAACCGCCGGGCCGAGCTCTGCGTCAAGGGCCTCCAGAAAGGGAAGCACGTGCCTGTAGGATGGGAAGGCGCTCTTGATGCGTTCTGCCTCCGGCTTTTGGAACTCACAGAGGTCCAGCCCCAAGCCGACATGGTCCTCCCCCATCACCTCTATCATGTGACGGGCATGGTCCAGGAGGCCTCGATAAAGAGGCTGCCCCTCGGGGATGAGCAAGGGCGCGGAGGAGGAGGCAGCACCGGAGGCGTTAGCGCCCTCAGCGTTGGTGTTGGCCCCTTCATCCTTGGGGTAGACGAAGGAGAGCATGTTGTTCAGTCCGACCACGCCCCCCCTTTGGGCCAGGGCTGTCAACTGCTCGTCGGTGAGGTTACGCGGGACGGGGCAGAGAGCGCGGCAGTTGGAGTGGGAAGCGATCAGAGGCCCTTTGGAGAAAGTCAGGAGGTTCGCCAGCCCCGCATCGTTCAGGTGGCTCACGTCAAGGATCATCCCCAGACGCTCGGCCTCCACGACGAGCTCCACGCCAAAGGCAGTCAGGCCTCCGACGGTCCCCTCCGTCTTTGGGGTGAAGTGACACCCGTCCGCAACGAAGTTACGGCGGCTCCAGACGAGCCCCAGAAAGCGCACGCCCAGCTCATAAAAAACCTTCAAAAGGTGCAGGTCAAAACCTATGGGGTCCGCCCCCTCAAAGGAGAGCAGGAGAGCCACCTGCCCGGAGCGGTGCGCTTTTTGCACCTCATCCAGGTTACGGCACAGGGCAAAGAGCCCCGGGGACTCGTCAAGCTCCGCATGGAGCATGCCTATCTGGCTCAAAGCCGTCCTCAAGGCGGATTCCGGCAGGTAATCGTCAGGGACAAAAAGGGAACAGACCAGGACGTCGATCCCTGCAGTGCGGAGGTCTTCAAGATAAAAACGTTCGATGACCTGTCTTTCCCCCTGCCTTCTGAGGCGAAAGACGTCAAACAGAAGATCGTAATGGGCATCAATGACCAGAGAGCTCAAGCGCGATCACTCCCCAAATATAAGGGCATCAAAACCTATTCAGTATACTGCAATCAAAAGTAAAAAGCAAAAGCAAATGACGCCCCAAGAAAGTTCAGAGGTGAGTCCGGAGCAAAAAAAGGACGAGGCGGAACCGCCTCGTCCTTGAGCTGCTAAGGATGCTTGAGAGACTACCCCTGGAGCAGCCGCAGCACCGACTGGGGAAGCTGGTTTGCCTGGGCCAGCATCGCTGTGCCGGACTGAGAGAGGATCTGAAGCCTCGTGAAGTTCAGCATCTCCAGGCTCATGTCCGCGTCGCGGATACGGCTTTCGGCAGCAGACAGGTTGGTGCTGGTCACGGTCAGGTTGGCGATAGTGTGCTCCAGCGCGTTCTGGAAGGCGCCTATCTTCGCCCTCTGGGTCGAGACCTTGTTGATGGCCGAGTCCAGGATGGAGATGGCGCGCGAGGCGGAGCCCCGGTCTGTGACGATCACGCGGGTCACGCCGAGGGCGTCGGCCGACATGTCGCCGATGTCGATGGCCACGTCCTCCCCTTCGTTGGCCCCCACCTGGAAGATCGTACTGTTGTCCACCAGGTGCAGGATGGTCTCGTAAGGGGTCAGCAACCGCTTCAACTCAAAGTTCCGCAGGTTCTCGTTCCACTCCACCCTGATGTTGGCCATGGGGTCGAACTCGACGTCCACGTTGTGGTGGATGACGCCGATCATCTGGTTGCCCGACACGGTCACGCCGTTCACCACCGTCGCGCCGGTGTGAGCGTCATAGATCGAGGCTGTGAACGAGTTCTCCCGGGCCTCCTGCACCACGTTCAGGGAGAGCGCCTTGATGAGGTCCTCGTCGCCGGAGAAGGAGAACTTGCCCGCGTTGCCCGCGATCATGGAGCGGATGACAAAGGTGCCGGGCACCGTCTCCAGGCCGTTGGTCTGGCTGTGCCCCTCCTCCACGAAGGTCACGAAGCTGTTGGCGTGGCTGACCGCGAACTTCGCCTGCCCCAGGCCGTTGGCGATGGCGTCGTTCAGCTTGCTGCGCAGCTCGGCCAGGGTGTCCGTGGCATAGAGGGTGATGGAGGTGTTCTTGCCGTCGCCCTGAGAGATGGTGATGGTCTGGGGGTCCGTGAGCATGAAGCGGCCCTGGCTGTCCCAGAACTTGTCCAGGTCGCGCAGGTGCACGTCCTTTTTGGCCACCTGGCCGATATAGGCTGCCTCGAAAGTAGCCAGAGTATTGCCCGACACCAGCGCCGCGGTGTTCATAGTGAGGACGATGTCGCCCTCATAGACGGTGCCGTTGGCGTTGTTCAGGTAGAAGTTGCGGAAGTGCAGCTCCTTTTCCGTCACCCCACCTGCGCTCAGCCCGAACCTCAGGGCGGTAAGGGTCACGGGAGCGCCGGCGCTGCCCCACCTGAAGGGCCAGGTCTCCGTCTGTTTCCCCTCGATCTCCACCATCACGTCAGCTGCGCCGGTACCCCTGGTCACGTTGAAGACGAACTTACTGCCCTCTTTGAGGTTTGTAAAATTATTCTCGAGATTCAGCTGAAACGCGTTTCCGCCAGCTGAGCCCAGGCCCAAGTTCTCGCCGAGATCGACGGTGGCAGTCGTGAGGACGATGTTGTTGTCGACGTAGTTTGCGATTGAGCCGTCGGTCTTCAGGACGTTGGACGTGGCCTTGAGAGTGACGCTCCTTGCTGCCGTGTTGACGGAGACGACCTCAAAGAGGACGCTGGCGTTGCCATGGAGCGCAGAGTCCGCTGCCAGAGTCACGGTCAGGATGGTACTTATGGCCGCAGTACCACAGCCGTACCTCCCCGTGAGCTCTACAGCGTTCGCAACATCTCCGTTGGTCGTCACCGTGTAGTTTCCCGCAGGCAGGGTGTCGATGCGCAGCGCTGCCACACCTGCCTTCTCGTTCAGGCTGACGCCCATCGTTACGTTGGGGTGCTTGATCTTGAAGATGTCCGACTTCATGGCCTCGGCCTGGCCGGGGGCGGCGGTTATCTGGATCTTGTAGTTGCCCTCAAAGGCCGCCTTCTGACCGAACCGGTCTATCTTGCGCAGGGAGCCCCGGATGTAAGCTTTGGTGGCGAGGTCGTTGGAGGACCAGAGGCCGGCCGCGCTGCCGTCCAGGAGGCGCTTTTTGTTGAACTGCGTCGCGGTGGAGATGCGGCTCAGTTCATCCTTGAGCTGGTCGATCTCAAGCTGGATGTACTGACGGTCCTGCTGGGTCAGAGTGTCGTTGGCAGCCTGGACCGCCAGCTCCCTCATGCGCTGAAGGATGCTGTGGCTCTCGCTCAGAGCGCCCTCGGCGGTCTGGAGCAGGGAGATGCCGTCCTGCGCGTTCCGCAGGGCCATGCCGAGCCCGTTGATCTGAGCGCGCATCTTCTCGCTGATGGCCAGGCCCGCCGCGTCGTCCGCCGCCGAGTTGATCCGCAGGCCCGTCGAGAGCGTGCGGATGGACTTCTGCAGTGCGTTATTCGTGCTGTTCAAAGCATTGTAAGCGTAAAGTGCCGGTATGTTGTGATAAATCCTCATCGTACATTAAACCTCCTGAAATGCGAGGCATCCTGTCCTCGTCTTCTCGTGCTCTTTTTCAGGCTTAAGAGCATCTTCTCTAAGTTCTTGACCATCCTGGTCCCCCACGTGCGCATCTATCCATAACACCCGAACGCCCGGCAAACGACCTAAACGCCAAGTGCCCGGAGAATTTTTATCCCTGTTCCCCGAGGGCTGCTGCGGCCTTTCGGTGGGTTGCTTCCTCTTCCTTGTCCCCGCCCTTATCCATATCATCGGCAGTGCTCCGGCCGGACATGAGAATTTCTTCCTGCGAAAGTTCAGACTGGGAGCCTGGGTCCTGTTCCTCCCTTATGCCCAGCTTCTCAAAGAGAGGTATCCATTCCAAGACCTCCTGCTTGATCTCCTCCAGCCTGACTGGGAGAGGCTGCTGCTCTTCGACCCTCGCTATCTGAGTCGTCAGCCAGTCCAGGTAGGCTCTGGCTCCATCCGGGATGAACGGGGCATATTCCTTAATCAGCGCCCAGACCCGCTCAAACGTGAGCATGAGATCCCCCTCCGAGAGGGCCTGTTCCGCCTCCGCCCGTGCCAAAGTCCAGTCCAGAAACACGCCACGCAAGAACTTTTTCTCGGCGAACTCCCAGGGGGCGAAGCTTCTGTAATAGTCAAGGGCCTTTTGGTTGATCTCCTTCAGAAGCTCGCGCGCCTCCAGGTCGTCCGGCTCCAGCTCGATGACGTGCTGAGCGCAGGTTCGGGCCAGCCGATAGTCCGGAAAGAAACAGAGGTCGTAACCCGAGGCTATACGTGCGTAATCCTTGAGGAACTGCACCCCCGCCTCGTGGGGCAGCCCCCAGACCTCAAGGCTCTCCGTCTCCATGCGCTTCATAAAGCGCACGGCCTCGGCGTTGCGGCCCTCACGTTCCAGCACAAGCGCTATCTTCCAGTCAATCCGCCTGTCCCAACGGCTCCACCACTTATGATCCGCCCGGGCCAGGAGGTTGTCGAAAAGAGCGTGGGCCGAAAGCTCCTCCTCCAGGGTCTGAGCCGTGTCGATGTCATCAAGCTGGCTTTGAAGCAGTTGCAGCGTCGACTCTCCATCGTTGGGCCCGGAGCCCTCCTGAAAGGAGCCTGAGGGGTGAAAGGAGAGGGGCGCCAGAGAACATCCCTCATCCCAGAAGCGGTTTACGGAGTTCAAGGCCATTTTGATGTAGCCGATCCAACTCTTCAGAAAGTTCAACGCTTTCCCGTGCCCCTCCAGGATCTCAAGGTGCACGCGGCGCCACTCTTTTACCGCGATGGCGTCCTCCAGAAGCCTCGTCTTCGTTATCCCCACAGCGTTGAGCGTCGTCTGGCTCTGACCTATGAACTCTATGACAGGGTTTGTGTGATGGTACTCATCCAACTGCCTTGAGAGGACTGCGGCGTATTCCCTGCGCTGCGTCGGAGCGAGCGCAGGCGCGGAGACCTTATCGACCCCCTCTCTCAGTTCTTCCAGCGTAGCTCTTGATCGATCCAGCTCCTGCAGGGCGGCATCAAGCCGCTGCGTCGCCTGGACGGTCAGGGTCTCGCGCTCCTCCGAGGTCCTTGGCCTGTCGATCAGGAGCTCCGCAGGGGAGCTTCCAAAGGGCTCGACGGAGCTCAGGGAGTCTTCCATCCAGTCTTCCAGCGTCTTGAGGGTCGTCCCTTCGATCCTGGCCCCTCCCTCCGTGCAATCGAAGACCGGCACCCCTAAGAGAGGAATGTACTGCTCGATGAGCCTGAGGAAAAGCAGCCAGATCTCCGTGGTGCGAACCGTATCGCTCAGTGCGCCCGGGAGCTCCAGGCCTCCGGTCTGGCCTCGTGCTTTCTCCTCCTCTCTATGCTCTTCACTGATCGTTACAGCAGCGTGGGAGCTCCCATCCTCCGCAAAGGCCAGATCCTGCCCGATGAGCGCCAGAGAGGAGGCACCCATACCGGAGGCCAGCCAGAGCCCCATGTGCGCCACCGAAAGACCTGAATGAAGCATGTCGCCGTGCAGGAGCCCCTGGTTGATCCATTGGTCTATCGGCAGCTCCTTCTTGCCGACGATGACGTGCGGGCCGGGCCATTTCACCAGCTCCGGGACACAGACCGATTGAGAGATGTACAATATCTTCTTTGTCTCTTCAGGGAACTCCACCCATGTCCGCTCCATATAATCGTAGACGTCAAGCACACGCTCCAGAGAGACGGCAATGTGCGGCTGTATCCCCAGGCCCAGCAGCTTACGGACGGCTGTGTCCGCACAGACGATTACGGCGCGATCCCGGTTCTCCTTTAAGAGATGGACGTTTTTGTCCAAGGAAGGACCGGAGGCAACCCAGATGAAGGGGCGGCCTCTGAAGTCCTCAGCTATCGTCTGTAAAGAGGGGCCAAAGAGGATCCAGGGGGCGTTCAGGGCTATCTGGCGGATGCCCAGCAGGGTGTCCTCGGCGGAGTTACCCAGCATCTGGAGCCTGACGGTGATGGTCTCCCTCAGTTTTTCCTGGAGCTCCTCAAACTCCTCCTGCAAGACCTCAACCTCACCAGGGTGAGACCAGGGGATCGCCAGAGAAGCCGCGTATATCCCCATGGGCCCGATGTTGACCGCCAGGGCTTCGGTCATCAGGTTCGTCTCCGGGAACGTGATGAAAGAGAGAAGGCAGCCCTTCGGAAGAGCCAGATAGACGTGCGTCATATGCAGGAGCAGTGCCAATAGGGAGAGCTCAGGCTCAAAGACCACGAGGGACAGGACCGTCTTAGGCATAGTCCGGACCATACGGAAGAACCATGGGGCGGTTCCGACCCCGTAGAAAAACAAGACGGAGACCTTCCCTTCCTCCCCCCTGCGCCAAGGCTTCTTGGGCAGCTCGGAGGGCTGAAAAAACGGCTTTTCCGTCAGGCCGGATATCCAGGTCCCGTGAGCCGTCTCCAGCTCGTCCCGCTCAAAAGAGCGCCCATGCTCCTCCACCCATTCCTCCAACCGTGCAGCCAGAAGGGGCTGCAGACGTCGGAGTTCTTTCATGTTTGCGTCCCAGACGAGCGAGCTCTGAGGGGGCAGGGTTACCATGCTCATTCTTTTTCCCGCTCCTTCTTCTGCGTGGGAACCGGAACCGTCTTCAGCTTGGAGAATTTAGAGAAGGTCGATATAGGGAGCTGCGGTGTGATCAACGGTTTCTTGCCCGCGCGGCGCGCAGCCCTCTGATTCTCCTCCACGATGACGTCCCAAAGTTCCTTACGCCAAATCTGCGTTTGTTGAGGGGCTTCGATGCCCAAGCGGACCACGTCGCCCTTGACCTCTATGACCGTGACCTCGACATCGGTCCCTATTTGAATGGACTCGTTGACGCGCCGACTGAGAACCAGCATCAGTGCGTCTCCTCTTCCAGGACAGCCTTCAGCTTCATCGCTTCGCGCACGTCGTCCGGAAAGACGACATGCCGGATGGGGTACTCCTCATTCAGGACGATCACCTGGACAGCACGCCGTTTTTTGAGGTTGAGGAGGATGGGCGCTCTGAGGTTGGCCGTCATGTTCCATGGCGCCGCCTCAGGGATGGAGACGACGATAAGGAGCGCCAGGTCCGCCAGATCCAGCGAACCCACCAGCTCCAGCTCATCCTCGGGGATGCGTGCGTTGTAGTCCGGTAAGACGGCGTCGGGAGCCGTCACGGGCATAGCCAGAGAACCGTCCTCCAGGTTCTGAAGCCATTTGATGGCGTTTTCCTCCTCACCCACCAGGATCCAGCTCCGGTTGTTTTCAAAGGCCGGCAACCCCCGCGGGAAGAAGACAACGTCATCTTCCGTGTAATAAACTGTTCCGAATCGCTCCGTCATCAGTGTTAAAGACATTTCATCCTCGTTTTTCCGCTTTCTGCTCCAGCAAATCTTTATCCAAATCTATCCAATTTTGCTCGGCCTCCGCCCCCGTCCTCCTTAACGCAGGAAGTTCAGAAGCGTCGGCTGGATGACCTGAGCCATGACCCCCAAGGTCGCCTGATAAATAGCCTGGGCCATCATCAGCTCCGTGGGGATCTTGGAGAGGTCAATCTTGACCAGGTCGTCGTAGGTCTCAGTCATGATGATGTTGTCTATCTTCAGGCGGGAGATGTTGCCCTCGTAACGCGTCTGGAGAGCCCCGCCCTGCGACATGGCTCGCAACAGGCCGTCCATAAACCGGTCGATCTTAGGCAGCATGATGTTGGATAGGGCCTTTCGGTTCTCAGACCGTATCGCTCGCGATATGTCGTCCAGGACACCGAAGAAGTTCTGCCTACGCTGGTTGGCCCCGCTCCGGGAGACGGTGTTCTGGGTATAGATCCCAGGGGCAGTCCGTAAGGGGTCTTCCAACTTATAGCCGCCCCGATAAGGGGTGGTCTGAAGCCCGGCTGCTCCGAAAAAGACATTTGTGATATCGGCGTCTCTTACTCCATCAAGGTCAAGCCTCCACGCCTGAGCTGTCACAGTGTAGCCGCGCGGAGACCACAGGACCAGGTTACCGTCCGCGTTCAGCTCGGCTCGGACGTCGTAGTCCTGCATCCGGGCGTTGATGGTCTCGACGAGGTCCTCCGCGTCCATGTGGCCGTTGCCATTGATGTCCCGCATCGCAGTCAGGTCGATGGTATGAGTGTACCCTGCCACGGAGAGGTCCAGGACCGAAGCAGGGCGATCTCCCTCGTTCCAGAAGAGAGCAGGGTTCAGAGTCCCATCTGCCTGAAGGAAAGGCTGGGCGCCCTGAATCCCCGTGGTCAGGAGCAGCTTTTCCCTGGCCACCGTCCCCTTGACGTCAAGGACGTTGACGGCGGAGCCGTCCTTGGCCGCTATCGATATCAGAGGGTAGTTCCCTGCCTGACCTGCCTTGTTCCCCATGTTGCGGTCAAAATAGTTCACGTAGAGCCAGTCCCCGGCCTGAGCGCGGAGGCGGTCCATGACGTCCTTGACGGTGTCGTCGGCAGTGACATCAATCTCCACCCTCTGCCCCAGCGATTCAAACCGGATCGTCCCGGTCACCCCAATCGTCTCATCGTCCCTGAGCCCGGGAGGCGCCCCAGGAACAAGGGACAGGTTCGAGGTCACCCCGGAATGGATGCCCATCTGGGCTGCAATCCCCGAGGAGTAGTCCTTCCAGGCGGGGTCGGATACGGGGAGGTCCGCGATGGTGAAGGGCGTGCCCGAGACCGATATCAGAGAGGCAGAGTCCGGGAGCTCCTTGCCGCTGTCATCCACAGGAATGATGACCCGAAGAAGCTCGTCTCCGGCCTGAGCGTTGACCTGCCGGGCTATTTCCCTCATCACGAGCACTCGGTCGACCTCTCCTGTCGCTTTATCTGCGATGACATCCTCGCGCGTCAGGCGGACGTCAAAGGCCCGACCGCAGGTCATCTGGACCCGCAGCAGCGCCGCCAGCTCGTCGTCCAGACAGGGGGCCTCAGGGAAATAGATCGTCTCCAGCCCCATGTCCGGGTCGGTCCGGACCGAGTTGGCCAGCCCCATCTCCTCCGCATAACGCTGATCGTTCATGTCCAGGAAGGTGACCGGAGAGCCGTCCAGGCTCTGGATCACCAGACGGCTGGTGGCCTTTTCCTCGTTGTGGCTAGTGCCCAGCCCCGTCTCATGGTCGTCCTCGCTGGGGACCCCGGGGGTCCTGAAGACGTCGACCGTCGCCTGCAGCCAACCGCTGCCAGCGTTCCTGATCCTGTCGGCCAGCTGCTCCATGGTGTATTCTCCGGGGTTCAGCTTGATCTCGGTCACGTGGCCTCCGCTCATGATCCGCCAGTGCAGCACTTTGCCCACGTAAGGGTTGTGAACCGGGTCATAAGGATTACCCGGGTTCTGCAACTCCCCGACCTTCAATGTTTCACCCATCTGGAACTCCACGCTCTTAAGCGCGGTCTCCATGCCCAGGTAGGCAAAGACGTCCATATGGCTGTGGTCCACCGGCCGCGTCTTCGGTCTGGAGCCCAGGACGCCGGTCTCAAGCCCGGTCTCCGGGTCGACCGTGTAGGTGAAGTCGAAGAGGGACATCGCCATCCCCTCACCGGTCACGGTGAAGGGGGGATAGTGAAGGCTCTCCTGAGCCGAGCTCACCGCGAGCGGGTCGGGCGGAAGCTGCCCGAAACGCTGGGCGACGATGACCAGCTGGTCCTCATCGGCAGAGGTGCGGGAGTAGATGCCCTCAAGAGCGTTGATGCGCGTGGCTATCTTCGTGAGGTCGTCCCCGGAGTTGATGTAGACCTTCACGGGGTGCTTCTCATCCAGCTTGATGGTGAGCGAGCTGGTGGAGCTCCCTATCGTGTCTTGTCCAAAAAGCTGTGCCGTGCCCCCTGCCACCCCTAAGTCCGTGACGGTAATAGGCCCCAGGGTGGACTGAAGGGTCAGGCGCCCGGCGACGAGGGAAGCCACCGGCAGGTCTCCTGCCCCGACGGGTACCTTCTCATTTATCTCGTTTATCAGCTCGGTGATGGAGCGCTTGCCCGCAAAGGTGAAGTCGTAGTTCTGCCCATTAAGAGAGATACGGATGCCTTTGCCAAGCCCGTCATCGCGCCACCCCAAGGTATTGACGAGGCCCATGAGCCCGTTATACTCCGGCTTCTCGCTGACCCGGACGTTGCCAAAGAGCATCTGGGCCGCAGTCCCGTCCACCTGGATAGTTTCTCCAGTCGAGGAGGTCAGGACCAGCTTTCCTCCCTGCATAGTCGCTCTGACGTCAAGAGGCAGATGGGTGTTGAGATGTGCCAGAAGGGTGGCTGCGTCTGACTGGGCCGCAGTGAGGGCGATGGTCGTGGAAACACCCCCGGAGACGACGATCAGAGATTTCCCGTCAAGGCCGGAAAACTGTGGGGCAGCGTCCCCGATGAGCATCGTGTGCGACCAGTCCGGAGTGACTACATTATCTGCACCGTCTCGCGGGAGGGTGTTCCCCGCCACGCTCTGAGGCATGGGCAGGTAGTCCGTATCCGGCCAGCCCACGATCGAGACGGGCTCCCCCGTGTTGCTCTTCAGGAAGAGGCGCTGCAGCCCCGCGTCCAGGTCCTTATCCACCGTGGCCGTCAGGAGCATGTCCACACCCTGCTCCACGAGAGCGCGGTTGATCAACGTGGCGACGTCATCAAGGGTGATGCCGGTCAGCTCCTGAGGGTCCCGGAACTCGTTGTAGTCCGTGGGCTTGGTCTTGCCGGTCGTCACCTCGTCAACCCACTGTTCGGGGATGTAGATGGGCAACGTGCGGTTGCCGACCGTTATCATCACTTTCTCCTCCCGACCCGTCCAGACCCAGTCCAGGGGCAGGACATGCCCGCAGATGAAGTAGGTCTTGTCGTCGTTCGGCAAAAGCTCCTTCCCCGTGAAGGAGACGTCACCCAGGACAGCCTGGTCAATCTCGTACCGGATGCGCTCATCTGAGCCGACGTACCGGATGTTTCCGTATTGATCTATCTGGAAGGGAGCGGTCCCGGTGTCCGTCCCCCCAAAAAGGTACTTGCCCGCAACCCTCGTGTTCAGCGTGTCCACAAGCTGCTGCTTGAGCTGGTCTATCTCATCCGCAATGGCCGCGCCCGAGGTCCCGAGGGCCCCGTTCCCAGCATAGACCACCTTCTCGTGAATGGTCTGGACGATGTTCAAGGCGGCGGTCAAGGCGTTCTGAGAGTGCTTGAGCATCGTCACGGAGTCCTCGTGAGCCGCGGTGTACCGTTCGTTGGCCACCAGCGACGACTCAAGCGACAACGCTCGGGCTATCTCCACGGGATTGTCCGAGAGCTTGGAATACTTATTTTGTGTGGTCATCTGACGCTGCAGATCCAGGAGCGTTTTCAAGTTGGCCTGAGCGGAGCTCAGCATGGAGCCATAGACCATCGGAGTGGTGATGCGGTTCGCCATTATGCAGGCCCTCCTCTATTCAATACGGTTAACGCCCGGCGAGGCCGAAGCCGTTGATGAGACGATCCAACATCTCGTCTATCGTCGTGGCATAACGCGACATCGCGTTAAAGGCCTGGGTGAACATCATGATGTTCAACATCTCCTCCTCAAGGTTCACCCCCATGACGGTTTGACGCTGCCAGTCAATCTGGCTGGTCAGGTTCTCCTGCGCCTTATACATGAGAGCGGCTCTCCCCGCCTCTGCTCCTATCCTGGCAATATAGGCCTCATAGAACTGCCCAAAACTGGCGCTGCCCTCATCAAGGAGCTTTGCGTTCTTCATACCCGCCATGCGGGTGGCGTTCTTCCCGTCCCCGGGCCCTCCGCTTCTGCCGTAAATGGCTCTGCCCACGGGGTCCGGCTTACCCATGGCCGCCCCTATCAGACTAACGTTCCTCTCCACGGCGTCGTTGACGTGCAAGCGGGAGGCGGCATCGGCTTTAAAGGAGTAAGGCTCGAAAAAGGCGACTCCGGTCATGTTAATGTTGTTGCCGATTCCATAGCCCGAGTACTGGTAGGCATTGAAGTTCTTGACCAGCTCCCAGGCCACATCGTCCAGCCCCGCTTTGAGGTCGGGGATAAGGGCATCCCGAGCCTCCTCAAGCCCTTTGATGCTCCCTCCGCGGACGTGATGACGGACGGTGATGGCCGTGTTACCTATCCCCCTGAGCTCCAGCCAGAGGCCTTCTCTCACAATGGAAAGCTGCCGCGCAGTGTAATCATTGCGATTTGCCCCCGCCGGAACCCGCCGCGCCTCCTTGAACTTGTTGTCCGCGGAGAGGTAACGGACCCCGTCAAAGGTGAAGGAGGCGTCCTCCGCAATCGCCAGGTATGCGGTGACCTCTCTGTAAACGGGGAACCCCTCTGCGGTCTCTCCTTTTTTCCTCAGGCCCAACAGCCCCAGGCGCCTCAGGATCTGAGCGTTGCCGTCGCTCCCGGGCAGCAGGGTGATACGCTGCGCCTCCCCTGCGACGTCAGCTGCGATCGTCAGGTACCAGGATTGATCCGCGTCCTGTTTGAGAGACGCATGGACCCACTGCTCCGGATGGATAAGCCCAAACTCGGCCTGATATTTTTCGTTTATCTTGTTGCGGATGGTCTCCAGGGAGTCCGTCTCGACGACGTCAATCTCAATCACAGGGTTGGGGTTGACCATCCCCATCCTGGCCGCCAGGTCCCCATGGACGTCGGAGATCGAGATGAGCCAGTTGTCGACGGAGCGGATCGCAAACTGCGTATTAGCGGACTCCACGGCAAAAGCGTCCATCCCCGTCTGCGGGAGCGCATCCCTTAAAAAGTTGCTCAGGTCTGTCACAGTAAGCTTCTCAATGTTGGCGGCCGCGACAAAGTAGTCCGCGTCCGCAAAGACGTCGCTCTTCATCCTCCATCTGTTGGTTGGCTCGTCCCAGTAGACCGTGATGTCCACCTGCTCCTGGTGGGCCCCCACCCGGAAGGTGTAGGAGTCGCCCTCCGTGCCGGGACCCAGGATATCGCCAGGGTCCAGATCCGGTTCGTTTTCGTTGCGGAAAATCCTGGAGGCGACCCGGGTGCCCTGGCTGCCCACCTGGATGCGGAAGGAGCCCAGAACGCCAAGGGCCTCGGTCGGGGTCTGAGGACGCAGGCGCATCCGGACATACTCTACATTTGCCCCCAGGATCCCATGTGAGTCCAAAAGCTCAATCGTGTGGTCTCCTGAGGTTACAGAGAAGGATGTGGCCGGGGGGCCGCCGAGTTTTGTAACCGTAAGGTCCCCTGCCGCAAAAGCGTCCGCAGCAAAAACATTCCCAAGGTAATCAGCAAGCTCGTCTACCGTTACATCTGGCCCCGCCGGAGTTGTCAGCGGTGTCTGATCGTTGGTTATAGTCCAAGCGCCCGCATTCCAGGTCAGGGTCACGGCCACGTCATAGTGATAGAAAGGTGGGTGCGGCTGAGCCGTGGGAACGCGAAAACGAAGTGCCCGCGTCTCGCCGTCCGTCGTGCCGGCCTCCAGGATAACACCACCGGCAAAAGTCTTGGTGGTAAGGGAGCTGACGGGCCTCTGTTTGAGGGTGCCGTCGGGCTCAAGGCAGTAAGGGTCCTCTCCCCCCACTGCCCACTCCTCGCCGTTAGCCAGACGGTCCACGACCAGCTGATGCACGCCCTCAGGGCCTGTCGCAAGGGCTCTGGCCACCTCACAGTTTTCGACGATGTCGAACTCGTTCTCTGCCACCTGCACGTCGTAATAGACCTTATCATCCCAGAAGAAGGGATGGGCCACCAGCTCACGAACCCTGTCGCCCTGGATGAGGGTGCGTCCGTTCAGGGTGAGGAAAAACTCGCCCGTGCTATCACCCCGCTGGATGGGCTCCTGAATATCCACGTCCATCATCCTTGAGATCTTGTCCAGGAGGAGGTCCCTCTTATCCAAAAGGTCATTAGGGTTCTGCCCCAGTGCCTTGAGAGCGTAAATCCGCTTGTTCAGAGCTGCTATTTCATGGAGGGTTATGTTGGCCTGCTCCACGGAGGACTTGACCTCTGCGTTTATAGAATCGGCATAAGTGTCAAAGCCCTGAATGATCCGTCCCAGCTCTGCCCCCAGCGTCTTTGCCGCCTGTACGACACTCTCCCGCACGGCTGCGATCTCGGGGTCTTTCTGCAGTGCCTGAAGGGAGTCGAAGAAGGTATCAAAAGCGGCACGGACGCCCTTTTGGTTTGGCTCGGCTATGTAAAGCTGAATTGCGTCATATAGCTGATTGACCTTCTCCCAGTAGCCGAGGTCCGCCAGTTCCGTACGGTATTGCAGGTCCAGAAACTCGTCCCTGATGCGGACGATTTCGTCCACCTTCACACCCGTGCCTATCTGCCCCGGGATCGCGGGCCGGCTTAATCCTGGCTCGGTATAGGGATCGGTTGTGGAAAGGTTAACCCTCTGGCGAGAGTACCCCTCCGTCTTGACGTTCGAGACGTTGTGCCCCGCAACTTCTATGCCGGTTCTGAAGGCGTTGAGAGCGCGTTTGCTCATCTCCAGCCCAAAAAAGCTGTTCAACATCCAATCCTACCCCCTGAAATCCAATCCTCCGGCTGAACCTTCGGCCGAAGGCATCCCACCCTCAATGCGGCGCCACTCTGAAAGGAGCATCGCACTGAAACGTTCGCTTTGCTCAACCAAACCGCCGATGATGACCATCTCGGCTTTCAAGGCAAAGACGGCCTGAGTCAGGCGATCTGCCGCCCCTTCAAAAAAGACGCGCTCCCTCTCGGTCAAAAGAGCTTCAAAATCCGCTGCTTTTGTGCTGCAACCCAAAAGCGAGGCCAGGTCCGCCGCCAGTTTTTCTCTCCTGACTTCAATGGCCTTAGCCTCAAAGAGAAGGTCCTGTAGCTCCAGCAACAGATCCTGAAGCTCGTCGTGCTCCTCGCTCTTCAGAGCCTCTCGCTGATCCTGCACCACCTCAACGAGCTCGTCCAGACAATCGGCCTCATCCAGAATGACTGTGACGAGGTCTTCAACCGGCTTTCTCACAGCCTCTCGGGCTATTCATCCAGGTTCAGGATGCCTGCCAGATAAAGATGCCTGGCCACAGCTTCAAGCGGAGGATAGTACTCCCCTGCCTCCACCTGCTCCTTGAGGTCCGCAACCAGCTCCTGGCGCACGTCAGGAAGTGCTTTCAGCTCCGCGTTCACACGGGCCAGCTCAACGGCAAAAGAGCTGAAGTCAGCGCTGTCTCCGTCGGACGGACTCCCTGCGCCGTATCCCTTTTTGGCCCTCGATTTTCCTGAGGCGTCAAGGCCATAAGACCCGGTAACTTTTCCGATCATGAAAACCTTCCCCTTCCCTGAGAAAAACTCTGAAGCTCTATAAAAAATTAAAATTTATTGGCCGACAATGGCATTTTCCTTCACTAGGGTTTTTATCGGCGTTTCTGGCGCGAGACTTTAAGGAAGTGCGGAGTCATTCGTCATTCATAAAGTTAACCAGTCGATGGTTCGATGCGATAGTATTAGCGAATGAGATAATATTATTGTTATCGTTGTTATAATGTCTCAGGGGGGAAGATGTTTCTATGCTCGCAAACTTTATGACCGTCAAGAATGTCGCTACCTTTCCTGAGTTATCAATCGGGCAAGATAACTTTGATCAATGAGGAGGAAGAACAGAGGATGACAACCTACACAGCTTGTTACACGAAGATAGAGGCGGGTTACATGGGGCAGCTCCTTGAGTGGCCGGAGGTCATCACGGAAGGGGCGACTCTGGAGGAGTGCCGGGCCATGTTGCTGGATGCCGCCCAAGAGATGACGAAGGCTTATCTGGAGACAGGGCAAGTCCCGCCTCAGGCTCAGCTCCTCTTCGAACCTCTCCCTGTGCCCACGGAGAGGGCGTCGCATGTCGGTTAACCGACGCGAGCTCGTGAGGCACCTGGAAGAATACGGATTTTTCCTGCAGAGAGAGGGCGGCAATCACAGCATCTACAGCAACGGCAAGGGCAAGATGGTTCCGGTCAAACGCCATACGACCTTCGACCGCATCACGGCAAACGCCCTCTGCAGGCAGGCCGGTATCCCGGCAATCTTTTAACCCGCTCAGTTTTGAGCCCCTGACCGTGGTTCCTTAGCCCTATGCCGGAACATGGGCAAGGACATAAGCCCCTACAACAACCGCCCCTTTTTTGCGGCAGGCGGAGGCCAGGCGGGAGAGCGTCGTTCCGGTCGTAGAGACATCATCGACAAGGAGGACCCTCAGCCCTTTGAGCCGACCGTCAACCTCAAAAACATCGGAAGGCAGAGCGCGGCGCTCGCTCCTCTTCAGATTGACGCGGGCCTCAACCCGCCGCATCCACCATGCCGCATTCCATACCTCCAGCCCCCAGGCGCGGCTCAGCCCGAGGGCTATTCCTTCAGCTTGGTTGTAGCGGCGCGGGCTTCCCAAATGCAGGGGGACAGGGAGCAAGAGGTCTGCAACCGGTGCTGTGAACACCTGGCCTAATCCCCATCCGAGCCGAGGCCCCAGGGAGGCAAAGCGTTTGTACTTGAGCTGGTGAATGAGAATTTTCATGTGCCCTGCATAAAGGGCGCCCGAATGGATCTCAGGGGAATTGGGATGTAAAGGGCAAGGAACGCTCCCTCCGCAGGAGAGACAGCGTGGGAGCTGCATCCGAAAGAGAGGGGTAAGACACCCCTCACAGAGCACCGTGCCCAGACGACCGCAGATGGGGCAGCTGACAGGCCAGAACAGGTTCAGTGACAGCTTGAAAAACTCCCGGAGGAACGTCACGGGAGCTCTTCTTCTGAAGAAGTCAAGGTTTGACCTGGGCTCCAGACCCACATCAGGGTTCCTCCCCTGAGGGCTCCAAAGGGGCATTGGAAAAAGACGTTGGGACATCGGGAGGAGAGGTTAAAAACTCCCTCTTGGCCTGTTGCACCAGCTGGTCACAGCGCAGGTTTGCTTCGTCCGTCCCATGCCCTTTGACCCAATGCCAGCGCACACGGTGTCTTTGCGTCAATTCCCAGAGCTCCATCCAGAGGTCCTGGTTCAGCACAGGGCGTTTGGACGCGGTCTTCCAGCCATTTTTGCGCCATTTTTCCAGCCAGCTCTTTTCAAAGGCGTTTCTCAGGTAAGTGGAGTCGGTGTAAAGGTCCACCGAACAGGAGCGTTTCAAGGCAGCCAACGCCCTGATGGCGGCAGTCAGCTCCATCCTGTTGTTCGTCGTGTCGCGCTCTGTGCCGTAGATCTCCCGACGTTTTCGAGGTCGGAGAGGGTCCGCCGAGGGAGCCGTCAGGATGGCTGCCCAGCCGCCCAGCCCCGGGTTGGGAGAGGCCCCTCCGTCGGTGTGAATGATCACTCTTGGCCTGTTCTTTACCCTGTCTTTACCCGTCATCTCAAGAGTACTCTATGGGACAGCGCAACATCAGCATCGCGCCGTCGCGAAACCCGCGAGAGGCCATGAACGCTCTCCATTCGCTTGTGTAGGTGACGACCATCGGGATCTTCTGTATGGCGGGATGAGTGAGAGCGTAATCAACCAGGGAGCTGCCCAGCCCCCTCCCCTGGTGGGCGGGATGAACCATGACGTCCCACAGGGAAGCTCGGTAGACGAAATCCGTCAAAATGCGGCAAAAGCCCACGAGCTGCCCTGCAAACCGAGCGGAAAAACAAAGGCTCGTCTGCTCAAGCATCGCTTCGATTCCCTCTATAGAACGACTTCGCCCCCATCCTGTATAGCGATAAAGGTCTTGCAGCTCTGCCGCTGTGACGGCAAACTTGCTGTCGTAGAAAAGGTAACCGTCCTTCATGCTACTCCTCTATCTCGATTCTTATCTTCACCGGCCCCTCCGTGTAGGTGTCCTGGAGGGTGATGGCGTTGATGATGACGGGGGCCTGGACTGTCTTCAGGCGCTCCACGGCGTCAAAAAAATCTTCCCCCTCAAGGGTGCCCACGTTATGGGTCGAGGGCTCGGGCAAAATGCCGTCCTGGAGGGCTTGCTTCTTGAGTTCCCTGAGGAAGAAGTGCAGCTCTTTCTCGGCGTCAAAGCCCGACCGGGTCGGGTCCACTGCCTTGCGGTAAAAAGGCTCTCCTTCGCGGTAGATGAGGAGACTGAGCCCATAGTCCAGGCGTATCTCAATCGGATCCCCAAAGGGAACGTTCTCCGCGCAGAGCGCCCGGACGTAACAACGGTCCTCTGAGGCGATCAGGAGCTGCTCTATCATCTCCGCTTCCTCCTCGGGGTCGTAGATGATGGAGAGGTCATAGCGGCCATAGGTGAAGATGTTCTCGGAGATGCTGCTCCGGACGTTCTCCGTAACGGTTTTTTTTAGAAGCTCAAGCACGGCCTCTATCCGGGCACGGGAGCTGTTTGGCAAAACTGCCTGCTGGCCCAGGAGAAGGTTGGCGTGAAAGGCTATGGACTCCTGCCTCATTGTCTCCAGCTTTTGCTTGAGCTCGTCGGACTCCCCTCTCAAAGCGCTGACGGCGGCCTCAAGGGCGTTTTTTTCGTTTTGCAGCAGGAGACTATCGTTACGCAAGGATTCAAGGTCCATACGGGCCAGGTCCAGGCTGACCGTCGTCATCTGCAGCGATTCCTGCTGCTCTCCCAGAAGAGCTCGGGCATGATGCAGCTCATTTGTCGTCAGCTCCGTGTCGGAACGGCTTTTCTGCAGCTCCACGTTGAGGTTTAAAAGCTGCTGCTGGACGTACTTCATGCTGAATAACGTTGTGCGGATATCCTGGGAGACGATGGACATCACGGTCAAAATGGCGACGGAGATAAACACCCCTGTCAAAGCTGTTATCAGATGGCTGGTATAACGTGGACGCAGGCCAAAGATAGAGACCCTCTGCTTGCCGTATTTATAGCCCAGGAAATCCCCCAGGAAGGCTAAAAAAGCGCTTCCTGCGATGATTGACAATATTAATTCCCAGTTGGTGCCGGCCCAGAGAGAATCCACCTTCGTCACGCCTCCTGTCCTGAAAGACTCTGTCTTTCATTGTAGCTTCAAATCCCGGTGGGGGCAGCCTGATTTTTGCGTATTTTGTTGGAGGCCAAAGGACTTTTGCCCCTCCCCGGCCGCGCTTGTCCCTTACGCTGGAACAAGAGGGCAGGAGAAGGGATAAAAAAAGTTACTTGCAGGGGCTGTAACCGCAGCTGAAACAATAAGCGCAGCCTGAGACCATCTCCAATGGCGCGCTGCAGTCCGGGCAGGCGACGGCTCCTCCCCTGGGAGAGGGCAGGCTGTCCTCTCTCTCCAGGAGCTTTTCCAGCAGGAGCGCGATGGCGTCAGGGATGGAGCGGGCCACATGCTCTTCGTCAAACCCGAACATCCAGTACTCTTTCCCGGAGAGCCCTTTCAAGGTGTCGATGAAGTCCTCAAGTTTGCCGCCCGAGCGCAGGCCGATGGAGATGACCCGTGAGAGGGCTTCGGTCATAGCCTTAAGCTCGGAGCCGCTCTTACCCACAGTGATGAAGGTCTCAAAGGGATCGGGGCCGTCAAAATTCAGGGTAATGTAGATGCTGCCCCAGGGCGTGCTCTCCTTGATGGTCTTACCGAAGACGACGAGACCAGGGCGCTCCTTGACGCGCTGGGTCCCCAGGCCCTTGGGTTCCTCCTTTTTGATCTCGATGGGTTGGAACGAACGTGAGCCGTCACGGTAAATAGTGATCCCCTTGCAGCCCAGAGCGTAGCAGGATTCATAGACCCGCCTGACGTCCTCAACCGAGGCGGAGTTAGGCAGGTTGACCGTCTTACTGATCCCGCTGTCCACTACCTGAGCGAAGAGCCCGGTTATTTCCACATGCTGCTCCGTGGAGATGTCGTAAGCGGTGACAAAACGTCTGTCCTCCAAGACGCCAGTCTTGCGGAACTCCTCCCGCTGCTCCGGGGAGAGAAGCTTATGCCAGAAATCGCGCTGTTCCGTTCCCGTCCCGTCAACCTTGGCAATATGGCGGTTCCAGGACCAGGCAAAATTGGGCTCAATACCAGCGCTGGCATCAAGGATCATGGAGATGGAACCGGTCGGGGCGATGGAAAGACGGCGGCTGTTGCGCAGCCTCCCGTTCACCAGGGCCTTCAACGTCTTCCTGGCCTCATGAAAGGAGAGCCCCGAACAGTTCTCTCTCATGGAGGCAAGCGTGTTTATCAGGGTTTTGGGGATCGTCTCAGAGCCTCTCATGCGCTCTATCAGTTGATCGTACTCCTCCTTCGAGAGCGCCTGGAACCATTCGTCACTGAAAAGTCCTCCCTCATTGAACAGGCCGGGGCCCTCCACTTCCATGCGAAAGTCGTCAAAGAGCTCCCGCACCAAAAAGCTCTCCGGGAAAGGCTCTTTTCCATCCTCGACCATCTGTACAGTAGCGTGCAAAGCGGAGGCGGCCATACAGGTGCTGAGGGCCTGGCAATGAGCGGAGAACTCCGGGCTTCCGTAGACAAGATCCTGCAGGATAGCGGCATCAGCCAGCCCCATGATCCCCAGACCAACAGGTCGGATCTTACGGGTCCTATCCCCTATCTTGGGCAATGGATAACTGCAGGCGTCAATCACCAGGTCCAGATAGTAGAGGGAGCGGAAGACTTGGTCCTGGAATTTGCCCCAGTCAAACTCACCGTCATTGACAAAAGCCTCCACGTTGATGGACCCCAGGTTGCAGCTCGTGTAGTTGGGCAAGGGCTGCTCCCCACAGGGGTTGGTGGACTCGATAACCCAGTCGGGATCCTTTTTCAGAATGTTGTCCTGCTGAGCCCGGTCGATGAAGAACACGCCCGGGTCCCCCCTTTTCCAGGCACTCTCACAGAGATGGTCCAGAAGGTCACGCGCCTTGATTGTCCGGACGATTGCTCCGTCGGCACGAGAGCGCAGATGGAAGGGGCCATCCTCAGCAGCAGCCTCCATCAAAGCGTCCGATAAGGCCACGGAGATATTGAAGTAAGAGAGCTTGCCATCCTCCGTCTTGGAATCAATGAAGCGGAAGATATCCGGATGGTTGTCGAACAGCATCCCCATCAGGGCAGCACGCCTCTTACCTCCCTGGACGACAACGGCGCCCATGGTGTTCCAGGTCTCCATGAAGGAGACAGGGCCGGAGGCTTTGCCCCCGGTTCCCCCACTGATCTCGGAGCCATGCTCCCTCAAATGCCCGAAATTGCCCCCGACCCCACCTCCGAATTTGCTGATAACGCTGGCGTCCTTGACGGACTCGAAAATCCCCTCAATGCTGTCCGGGATGTCGATGACAAAACAGGCAAACAGCTGCTGATTCTTTGTCCTGGCGCCAAAAAGCCGTGCGTAGTCTCCAAAGGTCATGGCCTCTGTTTTTTTATAGAGAAGCTCTGCAAACTCAGGCACAACAGTCAGGCCCGCGGCAGAGCTGAACAGGCAGGGGGAGTTGAAGAGAAAACGACGCTCAAGGATGTCGTATGCGATGTTCTTCTCCAAAGTGTGGAGCCAGGCAAGAGAGTCGGGAGCATCGGCATCCAGGTAGAGCGTCTCGGCGCTCGCAAGAGTGCGGGCTATGCGCAGTGAAAACTCCTCAAAGCTCTTCTCCTTACGGAGCTCTTGAGTTATGGGGTCCCAACGTTGCACAAAATAGCGCTGAGCCAGAAGCCAGAGCGCGTTTTCCGAAAGGCGGGGTTCAGAAAGAGGCTCCAGATGATCCGACGTGATACGGGTATTAAAGCGATCTTTTATTGAATAGGTCAACTTGGGACTCTCCTTCGTCACATAGGATCATTCATTTAAAAAAGAACCACGAATAAACACGAATAAACACGGATAAATACAAAAAAAGAAACCGCGAACCACGCGAAAGGCTCGGAAAAAACACGAAAAGGAAAAAACGAAAAACTATCAACCACGGACAACACAGAAAACACAGAAAGAACAAAAAAACGAAAAGAGATACGAAAAAGACATGAATAAAGAAACGAAAAAAGAAAAACAGGCCATGCAAAATTTCGCGGTTAATTCTCTTTTCAACATGCCATGCCACTGAGGCATCAGCCGAAGACGAAGCCGTGGGGGCTTCGCTTCGGCATAAGCAGGACCGAAGGGCGAAGCCCGTAGGTTTAGCTACGCTATACGACACGGCATTCGTGGCCTTGGAGAAAAACGGCCCCAAAGTAGCCGGTCGCCTGCTTATGCGAGGTTTGAGTTAATAAACAAAGCCTGCCTCTCTCAGGGTGCTGCATTTGCGTGTAGATAAGCAACGCCCCAGACGGACCGATGACGTAATGGAAATCCCCGATCGCAAAGGATCGGGGAAAAGGTCCGTCACACCACCAGAAACCCCGGAGGATCGGCCAGGCTCCGCCTCCTCCGGGCAAAAGCGGCATGAGGGGGTCAGACTTGAAGCCGCCTCATTCAGACTCGCCTTCCTGAGCTCCCAGGAACGCCTTCACAACCTGGATGACCCTGGGAATGAGGCGCTCGTCCTCCGGAACCTCTGCAATGACAAAGTCCACGAAAGCTGTCTCTATGCTCGACGTGCAAAAAGACAGGAAGGGCACGGAGAGACGGGCTCCCAGAACCGTCCTGATGCCCTCCAGGATAGGGGGCTCAAGCCCCATCATGGCGACCAGGAGAGACTCATCGCTGTCCATCTCTTTCTTTAACCAGCTCCATATGGCGTCAAAATCGAGGAAACCTACCCCAATTGAGCTCTCCTCCAAGAGGGCCTGGACGTTTTCCGTCAGCTCCGGCTGATCGTCAAAAGTCGTCGGCTCGGCTATCCCGAGAAAAAGCATCTCTCCTTTGACCCCAAAGACGACCGGGAAGGGAAGCAAAGCCGGGTCCAGAGAGAAGAGGGAGTCCCACCCTTCCAGGGACAGAGGAGCAAGGGGGACGGATTCCGCGAAGGACTTTTCCTCAAGGATCTTGCTCAGTATCCTGGCCGCAGCGCCATCTTTGCCGTTGACTGCAAGGTAAACGCCGGGAATATCCACTCCCTGCAGGGTGGCGGAGCCTCCCACGACAAAGGAGAGGGTGTCGGAGAGCAGAGCTTCGATGTCCTCCTCCATGACGCCTATCTCCGAGAAAAGATCCACGACCTCTTTGAGGAAAGCAGCCGCCATGGGGTGTGTCGATTCGAGATCAGAGAATCTGAAGGCAGTGCGTCCTCCCACGGCAAAAAGAGGGCGCCCCTTGCCCTTCAGGTGAAGATGGCCGCCCGGGATAGAAGGCATTTCCTCCAGCCGCGCGAGGTATTCGGAGGCGAGGGCCTCCTTCAGATTCGCTCCCATAGAGAGGCGGGTGCGGTCCGGCAGGGTTGCGAAATCAAACTCCAGGTCAAGAGGGGCCTGAAAGGCGGCTTGAATGGCGTCGAAAACTTCCTCTTCCGACGAGTTCGCCCCCTGCGACTTTGCGATTGCGAAGAGGGTCGCGGCATCAAGATGCAGATATAAAAAGTCGCGGCTTTCGTAACGGCGTTTCAGGGCAAGGCGTTTCTCGGGCTCTTCCAGAGCCGCCACGCTTCGACCCAGCTCCTCCGGAGAGAGGGTGAAGAGCATCAGGTTGTCACGCGCTGTTATCGCCACCTGTCCATCAAGGCTGTAAAAAGGCCCAAAGGAGGCCTCTTGCACCTCGGGGGCAAATCCGCCTGCCAGCGAAAGCGCGCCCTCACCCATCAGAAGCGTGACGATGTCCTCAGGGCCCGCCTGGCCGGAGGAGACAAGGTCAAGCTTAGCCTGAGCCTCCGAGGGCAGGGCCACGGCAAGTTGGAGGAAGGGCCTTTGCTCGGCATCGGTCCCTGCCAGAAGGGCCAGCTCCTGAGAGGGTACCCCTGCGGCAATGGTAGAAATCATTTGAAGCAGCTGAGCTTCTTCCTCCCCCAGGAGAGGAGTGATGAGCTCAATATTTGCGGGCGAGAGAAGGTACCGGGCTAATCCTCCTGCGTCCTTCAGGTTTAAAAGAGCATAGACAGATTCTTCACCCGGAGCGCTCAGGGCATCCTGAGGGACGGCACTCCAGGCAGGCGACGTGAGGGCTGCCAGAAGAAGACATAGAACAGTGAATCGCAAGTGCTTTTTCATGTTACAACCTCCTTTGATTTATGAAGCGCTGAGTTAATTTATTTTAAATAAAATGAAAACGGCTCAATTTACATAGGCTCTGTAAATATCCAGGAAGGACTTTGCTTTCAGGGAAGCTCCTCCAACCAGACCGCCATCAATGGCCTGCATCGAGAACAGCTCGCGTGCATTGGCAGCGCTGACGCTGCCCCCGTACAGCACAGTGGAAGGGAACTCTCCCTGTCCCAGTTCTGCCAGAAGTTTTTTGGTCCAGGCACAGACCTCCTGAGCCTCCTCTGAGGTCGCAGAACGTCCTGTCCCTATGGCCCAGACGGGCTCGTAGGCATAGACTATCCGGGACAGAGCGTCCTGGTCCATCCCTGCTAAAGCGGAGCGGAGCTGACGCTCCATCACCTCAAAGGTCTTGCCCCCCTCGCGCTCCTCCAGTTTTTCTCCATAGCACAGGACGGGCGTGAGCTCTGCGTCCAGGCACGCTGCAACTTTTTTGTGTATGAGTTCCTCGCTCTCGCCAAAGACGTGACGGCGCTCGCTGTGTCCGAGGATGACATGAGTACAGCCGCATTCATTCAGCATGGGAAAAGAGACCTCGCCGGTGAAGGCCCCTTTAAGCTCAAAATAAACGTTTTGAGCTCCCAGGAGAACTTCAGGGAAATCCGCCTCCTTCAAACGTTCCACTTTTGAAACGGCGGCCCACAGGGAGGTGAAAGGTGGAAAAACGGCCAATTCCAAAGATTCGCCTATAGAGTCTTTAAGATCGGCGCCTTCTGCAAGCAGGTCCTTAAAAAAGGCGCCTGTCTCTGTGCAGGTCATGTTCATCTTCCAGTTCCCATAGAGATGGATTTTTTTCATTTTCGTCTGTCTCCTTATCGCCAGCATTTTTTGTCTCAGGGCGCAGGCTTTAGCCCCTGCCTGTCTGAGTTTTATCCGTCAGCTTTCAAGCTCAAAAGGCGCCATGCCGGGCAGCTTCTTGCCCTCACAAAACTCCAGGCTGGCCCCTCCCCCGGTCGAAACGTGAGAGACCTTCTCGGCAAAGCCGAACTGATGGATGGCAGCAGCCGTGTCGCCTCCGCCAATCACCGTAGTGGCTCCGGACCGCGTGGCCTCCGCTGCAGCCTGACAGAGAGCTCTTGTCCCTTCTGCAAACAGCGGGTTCTCAAAAACCCCCATGGGCCCATTCCAGAGAACGGTGCGAGCCCCTCTCAGAGCCTCGGAAAAGAGTGAGGCGGTCCTGGGGCCGATATCCAGCCCCATCTTGTTCTCAAAGGCGTCTCCCGTCTGGAACACCTCCGTCTCCAGAGCGTCCAGTCCCGTCGCTGCGACGCTGTCCACAGGCAAAAGGACCTTGACTCCAAGTTCCCGGGCTTTTTTCAGCATGTCTCGTGCAAAATCCAGGCGTTCCGTCTCGCACAGTGATCTTCCCACGTCATGGCCCTGAGCCTTGAGGAACGTGTAGGCCATCCCTCCTCCTACAAGGACCGTCGAGACCTTCTCCAAAAGATTCTCCACCACGGCTATTTTGTCCGAGACCTTGGCGCCTCCGAGTATGAGGACGTAGGGTTGGGCCGGGTTTTCGTTGACAGCTCCAAGCATCTCCCCTTCGCGTAGCAGAACATCTCCTGCAAAAGAAGGAAGGAAGGGGATGACGCCGCACGTGGAGGCGTCAGCCCTATGAGCGGCACTGAAAGCGTCCATGATAAAGACATCAAACGGCTCCGCCAGCTTTTGAGCGAAGGCAGGATCGTTTTTTTGCTCCTCCGGATGGAACCGCACGTTCTCAAGCAGCAAGAGCTCACCCTGAGAGAGGGAGTCAAGGCCCTTGAGGACCTCGGGTCCGATGGACTCCCCTACGAAGCGGACTTTAACCCCATAGGCTCTTTGTACGTCCGGGGCTATTAGCCCCAGGGAGAGCGCAGGATCCACCGCTCCCTTGGGACGTCCGAAGTGCGAGACCAGAGCTACGCGCGCTCCGGCGTCCATGAGCTTCTTAACCGTGGAGGTATGAGCGCGAATGCGAGCATCATCCGTCACGCGCCCGTCTTTGAAAGGGACGTTGAAATCGACGCGCACCAACACCTTTTTGTCCCTGACATCCTCAGTGGTAAAAGTTTTCAGCCTCATTGCCATGCCCTCCCAGATCCGTCAAGTGAAGATAAACAACGTGAAAACATAAGAAAGAGCCGATTTATTCGTTTGAAGCCAGCGGCAGCGGTCCATGATCGTCAAAGCGACTGAGTCGGAGGAACCCTAAAGGCCCTTGTATACTGTGCTTTTACATTGTCAAAGTTTCAAGTCAACGTATGAGCTTAAGCGCTGCCACCGATATTTTACCGTACTTTTGGTGACAGGAGGAGATAAAACTGCCCCTAGCTCTGAGAGGGATGCGTCCGGGTTCTCCAGGCGGGCCCTGACGAGCTCTCTCATCGAAAAAGGGAGCTCCTCAAGAAGGGAGGCGTCCTGTATCTTCCGGGCCAGCCTCGTCTGCTCCCGAGCTGCTCTGAGGACGCGCTTGATGTTGGCAGTATCGCAGTTGCGGGCGCGATTGGCGTTGTCTCGTATCGAGCGCACGATGGCCTTCTCTTCCATGCGCAGCGAAGCGGCGTTCAATCCCAACCGGCAGAGGAAGGTCACGATATTCTGCTGATCTCTCAGGATGAGTTCCTCGCTGCCACGAAAGATGCGAGAGCCCCAGGAGATGCGCGAGCGGCTCAGAAGCCTCTTCAGAGGGGGAGAGGTTTTTTCGGAGGAGAGCCGAATCACCAGGTAATAGCCGGATTTGGGGGCATAAAGCCCGCCACAGCAGCCCCACACACCTCGTATCCAGGCCCAGTGCAGGGGGGTGAGAGGGCTTGAGAGAAACTCCTCGTCCGCATAGCTGTCGGCCGTTTCCTTGAGAGATTGAGGAAGGGCAAGCTGCACGCGCCGCTTTTTGCCGGAGGAGACGGACAGAAAAGAGGCAACATTCCAGCGATCTCGCCAGTCGGTCCGCTTCCATATTTTCAAAAGGCGCCTTAAAACCCAAAGTCGGGCGTTTTTCACAAGGAAAGGCACTCCCTTGCCCGGGAGGGCAGTAAGGATGCCGGCGCATTCGGCCGTTGAGAGAGCCTGGCTCTGGTGAGGGTACGCGGACCATTCGTCCCAGAGGCTTTCATTTAATAAAGATGACATATCACTCTCTCTCCAGGTTGCGGCACAGGCGGAAGAGGAGCGCGGCCAGCTTCAGAGGGTCGTGCCGCACAAGACGATCCTCCGTGGTCTGAACAAGAGGGGCCTCAATGGTCCTGCAGCCCAGGCCTCTGAGGCGCTCTCTGGCCCTGGGAGAGAGATAGAGGGGCGCTGCCCCGTCCTGTCTGTAAGCGGCGACGATATCCTCCGGAATGGGCTCATTGTTGGCGACAACACAATCCGGCACAGTCCCCAGGGCGGACGTCACCCATTCGATATGCTCCAAAAGGGACATCCCCTCTGTCTCCTCAGGCTGGGTCATCAGGTTGGAGATGTAGACCTTCGGAGCCGGCGCGTCCCGCAGACGGGAAGCAAATTCGGGTAGAAGAAGGTTTGGGAGCACACTGGTGAAAAGGCTTCCGGGTCCTAAAACGATCAAGTCCGCGCCGGTTGCCGCGCGCAGCACGTCGGGCAGAGGTTGGGCGTCCTGGGGCTCAAGCCATATCGCCTTCAGCTCACGCCCATAACGGGAGATGTCGAGCTCCCCGCGCACTTCTTCTTCATCTCGCGTCAGGCCCACAAGGGTGATGGCCTCCGTGGTCACGGGAAGGACCCTCCCTCTTATGGCCAGCAGGTGATTCATGTGCTCAACGGCCAACCGGAAATCCCCGCACAGCTCCGATATCGCCAGAAGGAAGAGATTGCCCAGGCTGTGTCCGGCCAGCTCGCCCCGGTCGAAACGAAAGTTCAGCAGCTGTTTGAGCGCGTTGTCATTTTCAGCTAACGCCACCATGCAGTTGCGCACGTCTCCGGGGGGAAGCACGCCCCATTCCATCCTGAGCCTGCCGGAGCTCCCTCCTTCATCGGTCACAGCCACGACGGCAGTGATATTGCGGGTGAAGGCCTTCATGCCGCGCAAGAGGGTGGAGAGCCCTGTCCCGCCGCCTACAGCCACGATAACAGGCCCCCTTGAGAGACGGCGGGAGATGGCCTCTTTCATCGGGTTTTCCGATCGCTTCCTTCTCGATCGGAAGAGGTGAGGGTCAAAGACAAAACCGGCAAGAAGGGTAGCGAGCACACCCAGAAGAAACCCCAAGGCCCAGTTCATTGTCATGCGGAACCCCTCTCCCAGTCCCTATGGATGAGCCCAACGTCAACCCTCTTCTTCTTACAATGCTCGTAAAGCCATCTGGCCACGGCCACCGAACGATGCCGTCCCCCCGTGCAGCCGACCGCCACGTGCATCTGAGACTTGACTGACTCAAGGTAATGAGGGACCACAAAATCCAGAAAACGCATGGTCTCGGCAAGAAAATCATGGGTTGCAGGGAAACCTTTGAGGTACTCCTGAATCTCGGGGTCCTCTCCGCTCAGGGGCTTCAACTCCGGGACGTAGAAGGGGTTTGAGAGGAAGCGCACGTCAAAAACGTAGTTGCAGTCTTGAGGGACCCCGTATTTGAATCCGAAGGAAGTGAGGAGCAGCGAGACGCCGTTTCTGCTGTCCTGGGCAAATTCCTGCAGAAGCCTCTGGCGATGCTGTTGGAGGTCCATAAAAGACGTGTCGATGACCAGGTCCGCCTGAGCCAGGATCGGGGCCATGAGCTCCCGCTCCCTGCGGATCCCCTCCTGAATCGAACGTTGCCGGCTCAGAGGATGGCTGCGGCGGGTCTGCTCGAAACGGCGGATGAGGCTCTCGTCTGAAGAGTCGAGGAAGAGGATCCTCACGGAGGGCAAGGTTGCTTCAAGCCCCTCAATGATTTTGATGAGCTCCTCAGAGCCGGAGACGCTCCTCAGGTCAATCGTCACGGCGACGCCCGTCTGGATAGCAGCCTGGTTGTCCGCCAGAAGATGCAAGAGCTGCGGCAAAAGGGCGGGGGGAAGGTTGTCGATGGCAAAAAAGCCAAAATCCTCCAGGACCTTCAGGGTCGTTGTCTTGCCCGCACCGGATATTCCCGTGACGACCACGCATTGGGAGATCCCCTTCTTCTGCACTGCCTCGCCTCCTGCTCCCTCCGTCCTATGAGACCGGATTGAACTTCCCCCTCATTGTAGCGCATAAAAAATTGAAGCGCCCCTCTTTTTTCTTTATTCATCGGTAGGGGTGGGGAAAACAGCCCCTTGTCCACCTTTAAAAACACGGGGAAGTTTATTATAATGATCGCAAAGAATCAAGAAATTAAGATCGTGCGCGTTTTGAAGTTCAAGCTTATCTCATGCAATGATCACGAGGAGGATGAAAAAAGAGGATGAATATGTTCAGACAGAAATTCTCGTTCCTATGGCTTCTGCTTCTCTTATTGTGTCTCACCCCCGGGCTTTCGGCTGCCGAGACGCCTCAGGGGGTGAAGACCTTCTCCCCGAGCGGCAGAGTCTCCGACAACGTCGCGTTCAAGATAGTCTTCACCAATCCCATGGTCCAAAGGGCAAAGGTGGGTAAAACCGTCGGTACTCAGGACTTCCCCTTTGTGATAAGCCCTTCGGTCCAGGCGGAGGGCAAGTGGCTGGATTCCAAGACCTTCTCCGCGTCTCTTCTGGCGCCTCTGGAAGCGGGGACCGCTTATAAGGCCTCACTTCAGGACGGGCTGAAGGACCTGAAGGGCAAAGGGGTTGGGCCCGGGACGTTCTTCTTTCAGACGGACTCCCTGATGCTCGACACCCTTCAGGCCGTCATGGGCTGGGACAACACCGCCTCTCTGAGGCTCAACTTCAACGCCCCCGTCTCTCCCTCCAGGCTGTCCGGTTTCCTTAGTGTCCTGAATGAAGAAAACAAACCTCTGCAGTATCGCATCCTCGGCGGGGCGCCTTCCTCGTCGCTCAACGTGTCTTTAAGCATCGGAGCAGTGAGCAAGCCGACAAAGCTGAGGGTCAAGCTGGCCTCCGGCCTCACGGGACAGACGGGGAACCTGGGTCTTGAGGAGGACGTCATCAGAACCGTGGTCCTGCGCCCGACGCTCCTCGTCTCATCGCTCTTTGCCAGGGAGAGCGGGATCGTCATCGACACCAATTTCTCCATCGACCCGGCCCAGGCCAAAGATTTTATTCAGCTGGAGCCCCCTGTCCCATTCAGGATCGACTCCATCTATGAGGGCAGAATCCAGCTCTGTGGCGAGATGAAGCCGCGGGATCGTTTTGTGGTGACCCTGAAAAAAGGGCTCCCCTCCAAGTCCGACGGTCTCGTTCTGGCGGAGGCGTATCAACAGGCCGTCATCATGCCGGACCTCGCGCCCCTCATCTCCTTTCCCGTCCCCGGGACTTTCCTCTCACCGAGCGGAGGCGGGCGGCTCCCCCTGGAGCTCCGTAATGTCAACAAGATCAAGGTCGAACTCTGGCGTCTTTATGAAAACAACCTCCCCTTTGTCCTGCGCCCCAGGGAGAGCTACTATTATGATGGTTATAGTAATGGAGACGCCTCCTTCCAAAAAGATCTGGCCCGCAGAATTTACAGCAAGGACTACACCCTTTCCCTGCCCCTCAACGAGACGATTCGCCGCAGCCTCTCGCTGGAGGAGCTGGCCGGAGGGCTTCGCGGCCTCTTTTTGCTCTCCGTTTCCAATCAGGACAAGAGCTATTGGGACGAGACCTCTCAGATAGTCAACCTGAGCGACATGGGGTTGGTCGTGAGGCTCTGGGAGGACGGAGCTCTGGCCTGGGTCAACACCCTCTCGACCACTCAACCGCTTGAGGGCGCAACTGTCCGCATTTACAGCCAGACGAATCAGGTTCTGGCAGAGGGGCTTACGGACGCTGAGGGCGTCTGTCTGATTCAGCGCGACAAGCCCTGGGACCCTGAGGAGGGCACTCCGGCCCTGGCCGTCGTGACCCTTGAGGATGATATCTCCTTTGTGAAGCTCAATCGTGACCTTCTGAGCCGGGAGATATTTGACACAGCAGGACGCCCCTGGCTGAGAGAAGGGTATGACGCGATGCTCTTCTCGGCGCGCGACATATACCGAACCGGTGAGACGGTCCCATTCAAGACGATCGTGCGCAATGCGGACATCAGCACTCCACAGCCTTTCCCCGTCCTCATCTCCATTCAGGACCCATTGGGGCGCCTCTTCAGGCGGGAGACCCTACACCTCAGCGACGAGGGAGCGGGCCTCTTCTCCCTTCCTCTCCCCCCCAACGCCATGACAGGGCTCTGGCGCGCTTCGATACTGGTCCCCGGCAAGGAGGACTCCCCTCTGGCCGTCATGCCCTTCCACGTCGAGGACTTCGCTCCGCCGCGCATTGAGGTTGACCTGGAGGCTGATGCAAAGTACCTTCAACACAAGACCGACCTGAACCTGGCGCTCACCGCACGTTACCTCTTCGGCGTGGACGGAGCCGGGCTGACCTGGAAGGGGGACTGGACCGCTCGTGCTGCTGACTTCATCCCCACCAAGGATCGATGGAAGGGGTACGTGTTCGGAGACCCGACCCGACGCTTTTCAACCGTCTCCGGTGAGTTGAACGGAGGCGTTCTGGACGACAAAGGCAAGGGCTCGACCGGCCTTCTCTTCGACGCGGAATGGGAGGCAGCTTCAATCATCGGTGTGACCCTCAGCAGCTCCGTGATGGAACCCGGCGGCCGCTGGATCTCCAAGAGCATCACCCTGCCCTACTACCCGACCCCATGGCTTTTGGGCATCGCAGACACCAACGAGAGCCTCAGCGTCAAACGGGATCTGACCTTCAAAGTCGCGGCTATCGATCCCGAGGAGAACCCTGCGGATCCGGGAGAGCTCTCGGCAACTCTCTATCGCGTCTCCTGGAACTATAACCTGGTGCAGCTTGACGGCTACACCCGCTGGCAGAGCAGCGAAGAGCTCACCGAAGTGGAGCATAAAACCTTCACCCTGAAGGATGGGGTGGGACAAGTGACCTTCCGCCCCGAGCGATGGGGAACCTATATGATCCGCATATCGGATGAGGATGAGATGGCCCGAGCGTCCCTGCGCTTTTACGCCGACGACCCCGAGTATGCCGACAGGGGCGGCTCCCAGCTGATGGACCGGGTTGAGATCTCCCTGGATAAGGACGAGTACAAGATCGGGGAGACGGCAAAGGTCACCCTGAGCGCCCCCTTTGAAGGCCTTCTTCTTTTCAATGTTGAAGGAGAAGAGCTGCTCTTCCGGAAGATCCTGACGGTCTCCGCCTCGGACACCGTCATTGAGGTCCCCGTGACGGAAAAAATGATGCCCAACGCCTGGTGCTCCGCGTGGCTCATCCGCCCTGTCATTGAGGAGGAGGTTTGGGGCACCCATCGAGCCGTCGGCATCGCGCCTTTGAAGGCAGACCGGAGCCCTTACCGCCTGGCACTCGACCTGGAGGCGCCTGATAAGACAGAGCCAGCAAAGCCTCTCCCCGTGACTCTGACGCTCAAGGATTCTGAGGGTAACCCCGCCAAGGGTGACGTGACCTTAGCGCTTGTCGACGATGCCGTGTTGAACCTCACGCAGTACAAGACCCCCGACCTCCTGAACCACTTCTGGGGATTCAAGCAGATGGGATCTAAGGGATACGACCTGTACGATCAACTGATGCCCCTGGAGTCTCAGGCTACGGAAGCCCTGCATCCGGCCGGAGGCGCCCTTCAGGAGGCGATGGGGGCGATGGCCGGGATGGGTAAGAGAAGCCAGCGCTTCAAGATCCTCTCCCTGTTTGAAGGCACGCTTTCAGCTGACGAGGCCGGCTTGGTCAGGGCAGAGCTGGATGTCCCCGAATTCAGCGGGCGCGGACGTCTCTTTGCGGTAGCAGCCTCCGGACCCCGATTCGGAGCGGCGGAAAAGCAGGTTCAAATAGCCCGGAGCATCGTCACCGAGCCTGACTTGCCTCGTTTTGCCGCGCCCGGAGACACCTTCTCAGCCCCTATCTCCGTCTTCAACTCCTCGGAGGAGAGCCGTCTCGTCTCGATTGACATCGTAGCAGAGGGAGGGCTGGAGCTCGACGAACATCGTTTTGTCCTGGAGCTGGAGCCCGGCGGCTCTGCAAATGCTGCGGTCTCCGTCAAGGCTTCGACTCTTGGGAATGCTGTCTGGAACGTCACGACCTCCTGGCTTGAGGACGGAGAGACAAAGTCCTTTAAGCAGAGCATCGATCTGCCCGTCCGCTCCCCATGGCCCGTGACGGCTCAATCCGGGTCCGGACTGCTCAAGGCAGGAGAAACCTCTGTTGAGCTGCCCAAAGAAGACTTCCTGCAGGGACTTCAGGGGACCCTCACGCTTGCGGACACGCCGGCTGTGGATTTGAACAGAGCTATCAGCTTCCTCCTGCGCTACCCCTACGGCTGCCTGGAGCAGGTGCTCTCTGCCGCCTGGCCGTTCCTGGTGCTCCCGGAGGCTATCGCCAAGGTGGATCCGCTCCTCGTCAACGATGACTCTGTCAGGCTCAAGACGGAGTCCGCTTTGGCCCGCGTCCAATCCATGCAGCTTTATGATGGCTCCTTCGCCCGCTGGCCTGGTGACACGGCGCCCTACAACTGGGGCAGCGTTTATGCCACACATTTCCTGATAGAGGCTCGCAAGGCCGACGTGCCCTTCCCGGACGATATGCTGAAGGGGGCCCTGAACTGGATCAGAGCTTACCTGGCCTCCATGCCGGGGAATAATTATCCCACCCAGGAGAAGGATGACTTCACCACCAAGGCCTATGCAGTCTATGTCCTGGCCCTGAACGGAGAGAAGCCCCTTGGCTGGCTCCAGTACCTTGAGGAGAACAAGGCCAATATGTGGCCCTCCGGGAGCATCTATCTTGCCGGGGCAGCGTCCTGCATAGAAGGCCGGGCGGACGCTCTGCGGGATCTGGGAACCGGAGCTTCGGGGAAAGTCCCCTCCGAGTCCCGCTATGAGACGCTGGACTCCGACGTGAGGAACACGGCGCTCCTCCTCTCCCTCTGGTCGGAAGTGGAGCCGAACGCGCCGGAAGCTCTCAAGCTGGCGACACAGCTGGTGAAGTGGGGGCAGGAAAACCGCTGGTACAGCACTCAGGAGAACTCGGCGGCAGCCATGGCGCTGGGCCGTTACCTTCTGAAAACCGGCAGCGAAAAGGCGAACCTTGAGGGTAAGGTCAAGGACAGCGACGGCAAAACGCTCCTCTCCTTTAAGAGCGGTCAAAGCGCTTCCCTCCCCCTCTCCGATCAGACCCCGGCCGACCTGACCCTTTCCCTCCAGGGCTCGGGACAGGGATATTACACCTGGAACCTCATCGGCGCCTCTGCCTCCAGGCCCGAGCCTCAAAAACAGGGGGTGGAAGTAGCCGTCCTCTGGTCAGACAAGAGCGGGACGGAGCTCGACCTCTCCAAGGGGTTCGCTCAGGGGGACGAGGTCCAGATAAGTCTCACCCTCAATCCCCTCCTCCCGGTGAGCAACCTGGCCCTTGCCTTCCTTCTGCCTGCGGGATTGGAGATAGAGACCCCACAGATTCTGGAGGAGAACGAGTACCCGATAGGGCGATTTGAGGCACGGGACGATCGACTTCTGCTCTTCGTCGACCGGCTTTCCGAGGCAAAAACCCATCGCTTCAGCCTCCGAGCGGTCACTAAGGGGACCTTTGTCATCCCTCCCGTCACTGCCGTCGGGATGTACGATCCTGAGATATCCTTTGTGGGAGAGACGCCTGAGACCCTGACGATAAGGTAAGGCAAGGCTCCGTAAAAACGAGCAGAAAAGGAGCAAAAAGAGAGGTCGGGAAGCTTTATAACCCGACCTCTCTTCTTTTATCATCATGGATTTATAATCTAAGCGCAATACCTCAAAAACTATCCGCAGACAAGGTGAGCCTTCTGGAAGAAGGCGAGAAGGTACTCTGGAGTATTGCGCAGATTTCACAGATTAAAAAACTGAAAGATTAAAAACTCCGCCTAAAAAAGTAAAAAGTCTTTTAAAAAATCTGCGTCCATCTGCGTCATCTGCGGATTTATTTTCGATTTTTTGTCTGTGCGAAGTTTGAGTTTTGAAGTAAAATCGCCAGGGAAGCCCTCTCCAAAATGGGGCAGCTATGAGGAGAGTTAAATTATGTCGGACGTTTCAAAGCTCCTAGGCGAGCTGTCTGGGAAGTTTGTGCTGGGCGTCAACCCTTACGTGAGGGATTTCGCCTGGTTTGACCTCTGGAGCAAGCCCGTAGGACTCTTGAGCTTACTGGCTTTTCTGAGGCAGAGAGGTAACCGCATCGCCCTTTTGGACCTCCTTTGGGAGGGGCGGAGCAAGCCTCTGAGCTTCGGGCGCTGGAAGACGACACAAACAACGCTTGAAAAGCCCCCTCCCTATCAAAACATTCCAAGACGCTATCGCCGCTTTGGGTTGCCCGTAGCGGATTTCATGGCTCGCCTTAAAGGGATGGAGCGCCCCGACCTGGTCCTCGTGACCTCCGCCATGACCTACTGGTACGAGGGCGTCTTTGAGACCATCCGTGTCCTGAAAACGGTCTGGCCCGACGTCCCGGTCTACCTTGGGGGAACCTATGTCAGACTGTGTCCTGAGCATGCTTGGAGGAGCGGAGCGGATATCGTCCAGACCGCCCCGCTCTCCCTGCCCTTCACCTCCCCGGCCTTCGATCTTTATCCCGGGCTGCAGTATGCTGTCCTGATAACCTCCTGGGGTTGCCCGATGCGTTGCTCCTACTGCGCGACCCGGCTGCTCTGGGGCTCTTTTAAAATGCGCCCGGAGGCAGAGCTTGAGGCTGATATGGAAGCGCTGGCTGCCATCCCCTCGCTCACCGATCTTGTCTTTTACGATGACGCTTTGCTTTTGAACCCTGAGGAACGATTCTACCCTCTGCTTGACCAGCTTCAGAAGCATTTGCCCCATCTGCGCCTGCACACGCCCAACGGGCTCCACGTCGCCTCTCTTGACGAAAGGTGCTGCAACGCTCTTTTTCAGGCCGGCTTTCGGACAATACGGCTGAGCCTTGAGGGGCTGGACGACTACACTCAAGCCAACAGCTCCGGGAAAGCGGCCCGCCGGGACTATGAAAGGGCAGTCCGTGCCCTCTTTAAGGCCGGTTATGCCCCTGAACAGATAGAGACCTATATTCTGGTAGGGCTTCCGGGGCAGGACCTGAAAGACGTGAAGCGTTCTATTGACTATGTTCTGGCTCTGGGAGGCCGCCCCAAACTTTCGGAATACTCCCCTATCCCTGGAACTTCCCTTTATGAGACAGCTTTAAAGATCACCCCTGCGATTGAAAAAGAGCCTCTGCTACACAACAACACCATTTATGCCCCTTACGTTGCCGGTGCGCCCACTCCGGAGACCCTTCAGTCCTTGAAAGAACGAGCGAAGGGAAAGACCTCTGAGGAAACGCTGACTAAATCAGATTTCTCGAAATAAGCCTGTCAATAGCCAGAGAAAATGTCACCCCTAATTGTTCAGATAAAATGTCACTCCTAAGTGCTCAAAGGGAACGCAGCTCCCGAGTCCTGATACTTGTTGGTAACG
>JAAYOR010000009.1 GCA_012520235.1 Fretibacterium sp. | reverse complement strand
TTCGGGCGAGGGCTGAGGAGGCGTTGCCGACGAGGGTGTTGACCCGTTCCATGGAAGCGGCTGCCTCCTCCATGGAGGCCAGGGTCTCCTCAGAGAGCGCGGCCAGGGTCACTGCCTCCTGCGAGGTGGTCTCCGACTCAAGATGGATTTTATTCATCACATCCGACACAGATCTCAGCATGGAGTTGAGGGAGCGGGCCATCAAAGCCAGCTCGTCGCGCCCGGAGTCGTCATAATGGACGGTGAAGTCACCCGAGCCAAGCTTGAGTGTGGAGGCATTCATAGCGTTTATCGAGCGCGCGATGCTTCGGATGGTCAGAAAGGCGAAGACGGAGACCACTGCCAGAGCGGTACCGGCAACGATGAGCAACACGGTGGTGATGGTCTCGACCAGGGCGTGCACGACGTTGATGGGAAAGAAGATGAACATGAAGAAGTCGTCGTTGACAGGGGAGTAAAAAACCCGGCGGTGTTCTCCCTCAAACGTGTAGTCGGCAAAGCCGGTCTGCCCCTTCAGGAGGGAGGGGACAAAGGAACTTCTGGCGTTCTCAAAGGCGGCGTCCTTCAGGATGTTCCTCCCCATGACAAAGTCCCTGTTGGGATGGGCCATGAAGTCACCCTCCCTGGTGAGCAAAACGCCTGCGCCGGCACCCAGGATCTTGAGGTTGACAGCGAAGTCGCCGATATCGGCCATCTCGATGTCCGCCGCTGTAACACCCAGAAGCTCTCTGTTCGGGGCAAAAAACGCCTTAGCCACTGTGATGATGACCTTGCCCGTGTCCGCATCCACCATGGGGTTGGTGACGATGACCTTCTCAGGGTTGGCAACGGCCTTGACATACCACTCCCTCGTCCGGGCATCGTAGTCGGAGGGCTCATCCCAGCCGGAGCCGTCGGCAAGCTTGCCGTTACTCTGATAGCCAAAGTAAATGTCCAGCAGACTTTTTTCGCTGGTGCTCTTCAGAAGCAGAGAGGCTTCCTTTTCCATCTCCTCATAGGAACCATTCCGAGTGCCGTGAACGTTCCCAAAAATAGAGTTTGCGACGGCAACAAAGTCCATCACGCTCAATATACGTGTCCTCAGGATGCCGGAGGCGTGGGTGATGCTCTCGGTCCCCGCACGGTTCAGCAGGTCGTCCAGAATGGACTCGCTCCTCATGTAGGTGATGCCGGTCATAACCAAAATGACCAGCAAAACAACGCCAACCATTGTCGTCAGCTTGGCTTTGATTGTCACAAAGACGCACTCCTTTTTATATGTGTCCCAGCATGTCTCAGTCATCCTGAGGAAGAGGTGCTCTGCCATCTTAACAGTGTCCGCAAAGGCCTGGACGTTGCGAAAAAAGTATTTTACATTATAATATAGTAGAGAGCTAACAAAGACAACAGCTTAAAACAACGTTTGAACAACAACCGAATTTTGCTTTCTTCTCGAAAGGTTCATCCGCTCTCTCCGGAGGCCGCGCATCCTCTCTGCATGGAGGTCGTGCACCTCCCCCTTCAGTTCCCACTCCAAAGCGGCTCTTTGCAGAGCTTTTTGTGTGTTTCTGCTTTGAAAATCCTGTCGGTGCCTCACCGCATCTCTTGCCTGGCGCTGGAGGAACCGAGCCGGAGTCTTTGATGTGTCAAAATTTTTGGAGGTGTTGCGAGATATGTCGCAAGAGTTTTTTCCCGACCATAAGGTTGCGGATTTCATAAGCCGACGATGGAGCCCTCATGCCTTTGACGAGAACAATAGGGTGACGAAGGAGCAGATGATGTCCCTTCTGGAGGCTGCGCGTTGGGCTCCCTCTGCCTATAACGAACAACCCTGGCGTTTCCTGGTGGCTGTGAAGGAGGGGGACGAAAAGGTCTTTGACGAGATGCTCGACTGCCTGATGGATCTGAACCAGGCCTGGGCATTCCGTGCCTCCGCCCTTTTGATCCTGTTGGTCAGGAGGCGCTTTGCTCATAACGGCAAGGAGAACCCCTGGGCTGAACACGACTGCGGGCTGGCCCTGGAAAACCTGATGCTTCAGGCTTTCGCTCAGGGGCTGGTCACCCATCCTATGACCGGATTTTATGCTGAGAAGGTGAAGGAGCGCTACAACCTGCCTCAGGACTGCGAGCCTCTGGTGGCAGTCGCCGTCGGTTATCTGGGCTCTCCGGAGCTGTTAAGCGGGGATAAAAAGAGGCTGGAACTGGAGCCCCGCGAGCGTCGGCCCGTGGCGGACTTTGCCGCCTTCGTCCCGGACCGTCTGAAGGGCTGACTCTGGAAAGGCCTGAGACAGAGATGACAGCCGACAGGTCTCTACTCTGAATGAAGCGCAAGCGGCCCCTTTGCAGGGGCCGCTTTTTCGGGTTGGACCGCCAGAGCGCCGAAGCCAACTGGCTTCCACAGCCTATGGTCGGTATTTTCCGCGATTTACTACCGAGTGCTACGATGGTATACTTCTTTATAAGTCAATATTGGTCAGACAGGGGCTGATGAGAGTGGCCGTCAAGTACAAAGACTATTATGAGATATTAGGGGTCTCACGTTCCGCAACTCAGGACGAGGTCCGCAAGGCCTACCGCAAGCTGGCGAAAAAGCACCATCCGGACGTCTCAAAGGAGAAGGATGCCGAGGCACGTTATAAGGAGATCAACGAGGCTTACGAGGTCCTGAAGGATCCCGACAAACGCGCCCGTTACGACGCTCTTGGGGCCAACTGGGAGCAGGGCCAGGACTTCACACCGCCACCGAACTGGCAGGGCGGCTGGCAGGGTGGTCACGTAGAGTTTGATATGGAGGGTGGTTTCAGCGACTTCTTCAAGACGATCTTCGGGGGCGGTTTTTCCGATATCTTCTCCGGGGCCGGCCGGGGTGCGGGGGCGCATCCCATGAAGCGCGACGCGGAGGTGGCGTTGGAACTGACGCTTGAGGAGGCTGCGCAAGGTGGCGTTCAGACCCTGCTCTTGCGCAGCGGGGGGGAGGACAGGACCCTTAATGTCAACCTGCCGCGCGGGATCATAGAGGGCTCCCGCATCCGTTTGCCCGGCAAGGCCCCGGGCGGCGGTGACGTCTATGTGACGCTTCACCTGGCCCGTCACCCCGTGTTCGAGTGCAGCGGGTACGACCTGACTCGGACCATCAAGATAGCGCCTTGGGACGCAGTCCTGGGCGGTACGGTCTCAGTGGAGACGCTTTCAGGGGAGGTCGCGCTGAAGATCCCTCCTGGCTCTCAGGGAGGGCAGAGGATGCGTCTGAGGGGCAAGGGGCTTCCTAAACGCGCCCCCAACGAAGCCGGGGATATGTACGTGAGGCTTGAGATTGCCCTCCCAAGGATCCTGACGGAGCGGCAGAAGGAGCTCTGGGAGGAGCTGGCCGCTCTGGGGTAGCCCTGAGTCGGGCATATGCACAAAAGAGCAAAAATTTGCAGGAGTCCGGCGCGATGGCCGGGCTCCTGCTGCTTCTACGAGCAAGATTTCGTGGACCGGAGGATTTATTCCTTTCCCTGCCATAGATGCAACTTTTCCGGCGTTTAGTGGCCGGCTCACCTCAGGAGCGCTGCGACGTCCTCTCGTCCTACGGCTTTGGCATGGTCGAACGCAGTGAGGCCGTCCGGGTCGGAGAGGCACAAAAGTGCCCCTCGGGAAAGCAACAGCTGAACCAACTCCGAAGCTGCGTTTCGAGCTGCGAGTATCAGGGGTGTCGTGCTCTTGCGCCCTGTACATGCCGGGATGGTCTCATTAGGGTCGGCGCCAGCGTCCAACAGCAGCCGGGCCTTTTCAACGGAGGGGTTGGAGGAGCTCAGGAGGACGGCCAGAGCGTTCTGCCCCTTCGGGTCTCTGAGTGCCACGTCAGCCCCGGCGTCCAGAAGAAGGCGCATCTGAAGGGCGGAGGCGTTCTCCTCTGCTGCGAGTTGCAGAGGTCTTGTGCCGTTTGCCTCAAGATTTGGGGACGCGCCCAGACGCAGCAGAGCCCAGGTGAGGTCCGCAAAGCGCTCTCCCTGAACGAGGGTGGCATGGAGGGGCGGCAGAAGAGATATTCCGGGGCCGGGATCCGGGTTCAGCTCTACCCCTGCTCTGGCCAGGAGCTCCAGGACCTTCAGGTGGGAGGAGAGCGGGGCTTTGAGAGGGGCCAGGATGGCATAAAGGAGCGGGGTCCGGCCCCACTCGTCTGCCTCATCGGGAGCCATCCCGGCTGCCAGAAGCTCCTTTACGCGCGCTGCGTTGCCCAGAGCGCAGGCCGTGTGGAGCGGATACTTTTGGTGGGCTTGATATACTTCTGTGGCGTCGGATGAGGGAACGGAGCACAGAAAGTACAGAAAAACAGCCAGAGCGCTGAGGAGGCGTCTCATGGCACAGCACCAAATGCAGCTGGTTTTTTCTCTTCCGGTGTTCCGAAGGGTTTCATGGCGTCAATCGAATCCTCATCTTTGACGATCGCCAGTTCTCTCACTCCTTCACCTTGTCAAAACCAGCGAGGGTTTGCAAATCATTCAGGCGATGGAGTAGCGACGTTGGCCTGTACTGCTGTCATGTCGGGGATGCCGGAAATTCCCTACGCTTGTTTCTGAATCAGGGTATGAATATGCTCCTCAAAAGCAGGAAAAGTTTCCACCACATCCTTACAACTTTCCCTAAGGATTTTAGTGTTTATTGAGTGCCCGTATCCATGCACTTGACGATGACGATAGCTCATCATCCCTTTTAAAGTATGGATTAAGGCTGCAGGTACTATTTCTTTTTGTATGGCATAAAAAAGCAAGTCTGCATGCCAGCGTTCACTTTTAGGCACCCTCACCCCCTCATCTTCAAGACAAATTTTGAAGATCCTTTCATATCCGCCATAAATACTTGCTATATAAGAACCGATGCCGGTTTTTTCCATCAGGTTCTAATCTTCCTTATCAAGGTATTCTTTTGTTGCAAAAACAGCAGCTCTCAGCTCTTTCAGTTCATTTTCAATTTTAAGCTCATTCTGGGGCTTCATAAAGCAAAATCCCTTCTTCCATAACAAACGGAACCATGTGGGTGTCAGAGACTAAATCAACCATGTCGATATTTTTCTCAG
>JAAYOR010000008.1 GCA_012520235.1 Fretibacterium sp. | reverse complement strand
ATGTGGAAGTAGTCGTAAACGGTGGGCCCGCAGCTGTAAAAGGAGACTTTTCCGGGGTGGAGGGGGACGAACGGCTCCTTTTTACGGGTCAGGTCGTTGTATAGGGTCAAGCTCAAAGAAAATGCACCTCCAAAGGTTCAATCGTCTGTATTAAGGAAGCGCTGAACGCAATCCCTTAAAGAAGCACGTTTGCAGGCAGATATTTTTCAGACCAAGGACATTCTTTAAGCGGCTTTTTTGCGCGACATCCGCTCATGGAGGAAGCGCAAAATCCGCGCACCCCCTGCCCTCGGTCACAATCCTGTATCCTTCCTGAAAGATGGATTGTGTGCCTGGTTCTTTCCCTGGGAAGTTTTTTTTCTTATAATGAGCAAACATGCTTCAAGCCTATTCTACACCATAAAATTTTGAGGCGTTGCTCCAGAGTCTTGTTTTTGCCGCTTTTTTGTTGCTTTTAGGAAGAGATAGTGAAAACGAGCCGTCCGGGATGAGGATTTGCTTTTTTCTTCCGGACGGCCCGAAGGGAGATCGTCACAGTGTCCAAAAAGAACCAGTTCGCTCTTCTGCTCACGCGCCGTTTTCTGCCGCTTTTCCTGACGCAGTTCCTAGGGGCCTTCAACGACAACTTCTTCAAGAGCTCTCTTTTGATGCTGATAACCTTCCGTCTGGCCGACAGCGTCGGGATGGACTCGCGCATCCTCGTTAACGTGGCTGCCGGGGTCTTCATCCTGCCCTTCTTCCTGCTTTCCGCTCCGGCCGGGGAGCTGGCTGACCGCTATGACCGCTCCCGTTACATGCAGGCGGTCAAGCTCGCTGAGATCGTGGCCATGGCCCTCGCTGCGCTGGGCTTTTATCTGAGGAACCTTTGGTTTCTGCTCGTCGTCCTCTTTCTGATGGGAGCACAGTCCACCTTCTTCAGCCCGGCCAAGTACAGCATCCTGCCCCAGCACCTGGAGGAGGATGAACTGATAGCGGGCAACGGGCTCATCCAGATGGGGACGTACCTGGCCATCCTCACGGGCACCATCTTCGGCGGCATCTCCATTCTGCGCCCCAACGGGGAGCTCATCGTCAGCGTTACGGTGGTGCTCATCGCCACCCTGGGCTGGCTGTGCAGCTTTTACATTCCGCCCACCCAGCCCATCGATCCCAACCGCAGGGTGACGCCGAACTTCATCCGGGCCACGGCTCAGATAGTCCTGGACGTCGTCCCCCGGCGCGAGATCTTCTGGCCCATCATCAGCATCTCCTGGTTCTGGCTGGTGGGCGCGACCTTCCTGGCCCAGTTCCCCACCTACACCAGGTTGGTCCTCGGGGCGGATGAGCAGGTGGCCACGCTCTTCATGGCCATCTTCTCCGTGGGCATCGGGCTGGGCTCCATAGCCTGTGACACGATTCTGAAGGGGAAGATCTCAAACCGCTACGTCCCGGCCGCCGCCGCGGGCATAGCCGTGGCCGGGATGTTGCTCTATTTTGTCAGCCTGCGACCGCCACTGGCGCCCGAAGCTCCTGTCATCGGTATTTGGACTTTCCTTCGCTCCCCGGCCAACCTCTCCATCGTGATGACCCTGCTGTTCATCGCCTTCTGTGGAGGGCTCTACATCGTGCCTCTCTACGCAACGATTCAGAACCGGACGGAGAGCGAACGCATGGCGGACGTCATCGCCTGCACCAACGTGGTTGACTCGCTCTTCATGGCTCTCTCCGCCCTCTTCTCCGGCCTGCTGATAGCTGCCGGCATGGACATCCCGCAGCTCTTCCTCTTTGTGTCCTTCCTGACTGCCGTCGCGGCTGCCTTCGTCCGCAGGCAGGTCCGCAGGGAAGAGAGGGAGGAAAAACGGGTTGAGGGCTAAGGTCCCTGGTTACCCTTTATCGATGTTTTTAGATTAAGGAGGTTTGATGCGCATGAGTTTTGTGATACTGAGCGTGTTGGGTGTCCTCGTCCTGTTGGGAGGATATCTCATCATTTTACAGCGCGGCTGGGTACGGCTGGACGAGCTCTGCTCCAACGCGCTCTCCCAGATCGGGGTGCAGCAGAGCTCGCGTTGGGATGGGTTGACGGCTCTGGCGGACGTGGCAAAGGGCTACGCGGAGCACGAGAGCGCCACTCTCTCAGAGATCATAGGGAAGAGAGTGCCTTTCACGCCCTCCATGGGAGCTTCGGAGGTGGCGCGCCAGGAACAACTTCTTGCCTCAGGCCTGGGGCGGCTCATGGCGGTTGCCGAGGCCTATCCCGACCTGAAGGCGGACGCTCTCTATCAAAAGACGATGGAGGGGGTCACGACCTCCGAGGACAAGGTGCGGATGAGCCGCATGGTCTACAACGACACTGTGACCCGAATGAACCGATCGGTCCGGATGTTCCCCGGCTCCCTCTTTGCCCCTATGATGGGCTTCTATACCCGGCCTTATCTGGAGGAGCCAGCGGGCAAGACGGACATGCCGGACCTGAGCCGATGAGCCGCATGAGGATTTTCTTGAGGCTGAGGCGGGCGGGGATCCTGTCCTTCGCTCTCTCTCTTCTTCTCTGCCTTGCCCCGGCCGAAGCCTCCACCTCTACAACAATAGAGGACATCAGCATCCACGTTGCCCTGCTGGATGATGGCTCTGCCGAGATAGTTCAGACCTGGGAGACGAACGTCTCCGGCAAGGGGTCGGAGTTCTACATCCCTCAGCAGAACCTGGGGGACATGGCACTCTACGGTTTCTCCGTGCAGGAGGAGGGGAGAAGCTACATCGACGAGGGATGGCGTTGGCGGACCGACCGACCCCGCGAGGAGAAGACGGGCCGCTTCGGCATCGCGCGGACCCGAGAGGGGCTTGAGCTCTGCTGGGGGCAGGGGGCTGCCGGCCGCCATGTCTACAGGGTGAGCTGGAGCTTCACGAACTTTGTCAAGGCTTACGACGACTATGATGCCTTCAACGTCCGACTGGTGAACTCGGATATGAAACCCGCGCCCCGCCGGGTGCGGCTCACGATTGAGAAGCCGGGGCGTCCCTTTGAGCAGGGCGAGGTCCACATGTGGTCCTTCGGCTTTGAGGGAATGATCTCTCTCTCAGACGGAAAGGTTCAGGTCTTCTCGAGCAGGCCTCTGAGCTCTACTAATTATGTCACGGTGATGCTGCGTTTTGACAAGGGAATCTTTCAGCCCTCAAGCGTGGTGGAGGGAAGCTTTGAGCGCCTGAAGGAGCGGGCCATGAAGAGAGCTGAGAGAGGCAGCGCGAAGTCTTCCTATCTTGGCTGGTTGCCCGACTGCTGGGACGAGTTTCTCATGCTTCTCCCGTTTCTGTTTTTTCCTTTCAAATTTTTCTCGAAAAGGAAAGGAGAGCAAGTCGGAGAGCATACTACTTTTCAGCCCCTCTCCAAAGAGGTACTCCGCTCTTTGAAGGAGCCTACGTACTGGAGGGAGATTCCCTTCGGGGGCAACCTGGCCGCGGCCTATGTGGGCCTGCAGATGGTACCCGGGGTGAAGGTCGAACCCAGGGACCTCATGGGCGCACGGTTCCTACGCTTTTTGCAGCAGGGGAACCTGGAGGTTGTCCCGGCTGGAGAGGATCTGCTGCTCTCCGGCCTGTCGAGCCTCACGTCAAACTCCTCGCTGAACCCAGCGCCTCCGACGCGCAGCTGGTGGCCCTGGAAGAAGGCGGGAATCAGACTTCGACTGATCGCGGAGCCGGGCTCAGAGGATCCCGGAGAGGCCGTCCTCTTTAGCATCGTCCGGTCGGCCGCCGGAGCGAACGAGGTTCTGGAGGAGCGCGAGCTTCTGACCTGGGGAGAGGAGCACTACAGTCTGTTCCGCGCCTGGCAGACCGCCGAAGAGCGAGAGGGGGTCCGGGTCTTCCGCGAACAGGGGGCCAGCGAAACCACCACAACCACGTCCTTCTGGGTGAGAAGATGGCTGTTCCTGGGCCCCAGAAAACCCTTTGAGGTCGAGACCCTGACGCCGGAGGGAGAGCGGCGCCTGATGGAACTTGTCGGGTTCCGAAGGTACCTTCAGGACTTCACCCTGATCAACGAGCGGCGCGTTGTGGAGTTGGAGCTGTGGGACGATTATCTGGTCTTTGCTGCGCTCTACGGCATTGCCGAACAGGTCGCGGCCGAGTTCCTGGCCCTCTATCCCGACTTTGCCGACCGCTCCGCCGTGCTCCGGGGAGGCCCCGGCCTGGCGATCCTGAGGACGGCGGACTCCTTTGTGGAGTCGTTCACGAAGCCCTCCTACGACCCAAGCTCCGGGGGAAGCTCTTTCAGCGACGGTGGTGACGGTTCTTCCGGCGGCGGCAGCGGCGGAGGTGAACGCTGAGCTTTTGTGCCTTCCCGAGATTCCATTCCAGGCCTTATCTGGAGGAGCCAACGGGCAAGACGGACATGCCGGACCTGGGTAGGTGAGTTGCATGAGGGTTTTATTGAAGTTGAGGTTGAGGCGGGCGGGCGTCCTGTCCCTTGCTCTCTCCCTTTTTCTCTGCCTGGTTCCCGCCGAAGCTTCTACAGTAATAGAGGACATCAGCATCCACGTCGCTCTGTTGGACGACGGTTCTGCCGAGATAGTTCAGGTCTGGGACGCGAACGTCTCCGGCAAGGGGTCGGAGTTCTACATCCCTCAGCAGAACTTGGGGGACATGGAGCTCTATGATTTCTCCGTGGAGGAGGACGGGAGGAGCTACGTCGATGAGGGGTGGCGCTGGCGGACCGACCGACCCCGCGAGGAGAAGACGGGCCGCTTT
>JAAYOR010000051.1 GCA_012520235.1 Fretibacterium sp. | reverse complement strand
TAATTCCGGACAACGCTCGCCCCCTACGTATTACCGCGGCTGCTGGCACGTAGTTAGCCGGGGCTTATTCATGTGGTACCGTCACGTCCTTCTTCCCACATAAAAGAACTTTACAACCCGAAGGCCGTCTTCGTTCACGCGGCGTCGCTGGGTCAGGATTCCTCCCATTGCCCAATATTCCCCACTGCTGCCTCCCGTAGGAGTCTGGACCGTGTCTCAGTTCCAGTGTGGCCGTACACCCTCTCAGGCCGGCTACCCGTCGTCGCCTTGGTGAGCCGTTACCTCACCAACAAGCTGATAGGACACGAGCACCTCCTCCAGCGCATCGCTGCTTTTACCTCTCGGCGCATGGGGTATTAGCGTCCGTTTCCAGACGTTGTCCCCCGCTGAAGGATAGCTTCTCATGTTGTACTCACCCGTTCGCTACTCAAATCTATGCCTCTTGTATAAATACATTAAACATAAATTCGCGTCCAACTTGCATGTGTTACGCACGCCGCCAGCGTTCGTCCTGAGCCAGGATCAAACTCTCAGTGAAAAATATCAAGAACGCCCGTTGCTTATGCACTGTATTCTTTTGTCAAGAAACCTGAATAAAGGCGGAGAACCGACTTTATCCGCGCCGCCTTGTTTCGACGACGCAGGTCAATATACCATCTCTCCAGATAAAAAGCAAGGTCTATTCTCAGATTGAAAATAGAAACTATTTAGAGCCAGAGCTTCTCTAAGAGCAAACGTCGCTTGCAAATGCGGTTCTTTTTGAATATGATTGCATTATAGCTTTAGCTTTTATCTTCAGGGGGCTGTTCACAGTGAAAGCATCTCCAGGAAAAAAGGGTTCTTATTCGTCTGCAAGGAAGAGCCTGGGGTCTGTTCCGAGAAAACAGAGAAGGAAGCTTTCGTTTTTGAAAGGAGTTTTCCTTCTTTTCGTGGTTTGCATATTGCTCGCTATCGGCGCAGCCAGTGTGGGAGTTACCTGGTATATCATCAAGATATCAGAAGACCTTCCCAGTGTCGTCGAGATGATGGCCTATAAAAATAGTGTTGGCAGCATTGTCTATGACAGAAACAACAAGGTCATAGCCCGGCTGTTCATTGAGAACAGGACGCCTCTTCAACTCCATCAGGTCTCTCCCTGGTTCATCAAGGCTATCCTTGCAGCTGAGGACTCTGCCTTTTACCAACACAGGGGCATCCGCATCTCCTCCATTATCCGAGCCCTCTGGACAGACTTGGTGGCCGGCGGAAAAATTCAGGGCGCTAGCACCATCACACAGCAATTGGCTCGAAATCTCTTTCTCACCCACGAAAAGAGCATCACCCGCAAAGCCAAGGAGATCATCATCTCTATCCGAATGGAGAAGCTCTTCTCCAAGGACAAGATACTGGAAATGTACCTGAATACAATCAACTTTGGACGAGGTGCCTGGGGTGTAGAGACGGCAGCCCGAACGTACTTCGGGAAACCGGCCGCCGATCTTGATGTGGCCCAAGCGTCTATCCTCGCCGGCCTGATAGCCAACCCAGGTCGTTATAATCCCCTCAGCAACCTGGAAAACGCCAAGGTCCGGCAAAATTATGTTCTGGGACGCATGGAGGCCCTGGGATGGATCTCTGAAGCTCAAAGACTTCAGGCTTATAATGAGGTCCTGGAGTTTCGTAATGTCCCAAACCGCATTGAGGAGTTCAATCGGGCGCCCTACTTTGTCTCTCACATCCTTTTCAACGAGCTTCTGCCGAAGTATGGCAAGGATATGGTGTACAGCGGCGGCCTCAAAATTCGCACCACACTGGATCTGGAGCTTCAGCTGAAAGCTCAGGAGGCCATCCGCTCTCTGAAGTTCCCCGGAGCCTTGGTCTGCATGGCTTCAGATACAGGGGAGGTCCTGGCCCTTGTAGGGGGCAAGGACTTTAAGGAAAGCAAGTTCAATCGAGCGACGCAGGCCTATCGCCAGCCGGGCTCCAGTTTCAAGCCCATCGTTTATGCTGCGGCGCTGGAGAACGACATCCTCCCCTCTGACCATTTTATGGATGCACGCATCACCTTTGCCAGGGGCGGCGGCGGAGGACGAAGCTGGTCTCCCAAGAACTCAAGCGGTAAGTACGCAGGAGAGGTGACCCTGCAACAGGCTCTGACTCACTCCTACAACACCGTGGCCGTGCGGGCAGCCGCATATATTGGCACAGAGTCCATCGTCACCACAGCGCGCAACATGGGCATCACCTCAAAACATCTCCCCAACGACCTCTCAGTGGCCTTGGGCGCAGCCAGCGTCACCCCTCTTGAGATGACTGTGGCCTTCAACTGCTTCAATAACGAGGGCAGATTGACCTCCCCTCTGATGATCCGCGAGGTAATCGCCCCTACGGGAGAAGTTCTGGAGTCCAACGCCCCCCGGTCTGTCGAAGGCATCAGGCCGGAAACAGCCTATACGCTCCGCTCCATGATGATGGACGTAGTTCGAGCTGGAACCGGAACCAGGGCCCGTCTTCCTGAGACGGAGGTTTTTGGCAAAACAGGCTCCTCCAATGATTTTATAGATGCTTGGTTCATCGGCGGAACCCCCGGGCTCACGACTGCTCTCTATGTAGGGAAGGACGACCACACACCGATGGGACGGGGAAGCGCCGGAGGCGTTCTGGCAGCGCCAGCGTGGAAAGACTTCATGACCGCAGCCGTCGAGATTTTAAAGACCCCGCAAAAATTTGCCCCCCCTCCCGACTGGGTCGAGGTCTCACCCGTGACCATCTGCCGGACCACAGGCTACAGAGCAATGGGTTCCTGTCCAAAGGTGCCTCTTTATATGCCATCCGAAAGAGCGCCCGACGCCCTCTGCCCTCTCCACGGCGGAGACTACACAGCCGCCTATGACGACCCGAGAGGGCCGCGTCTCTTCCTCATCGAGCAGGATGAATATATCGCTCCGACAGAGTCGGTTGAGGTGCAGCCGGCACCTGCTCCGGCTCAGATGGCTCCCGAAAAGATCCCTCAAGAGCCGGATCCCTATCGCTATGACCCCAGCCCTGCCGATGAAGTAGAACGACGCTATCAGGAGCTCTTGAAGGAATATGGCATTACCGACTGACGTCTGTCTTCGACATGAAAAATTCATAGCCGAACAAATCTTTATCACTTTATCAGGGGAGGAAACATCTTATGAAAAAGCGAATTGTCATCATCGGAGCGGGTCCAGGAGGTTACGTTGCGGCCGTGCATGCGGCTCACCTGGGAGCTGAGGTCACTCTCATTGAAAAGAAAGCCATCGGAGGCACCTGTCTCAACGTAGGCTGCATCCCCACAAAAGTCCTTCTGCACACAGCCGATCTCCTGAACACCCTCAAAAGCGACGCTAAGAGGATCGGCGTCCTCGTTGACAACGTGAGGCTGGATTGGAAGGCCCTCATGAGACGAAAAAACCTGACCGTCTCCAGGCTCGGAACCGGCACTCTGGAGTTAGTCAAGAGCAACGGGATCGAGTACGTAGAAGGAGCCGCCCGTATCCTCTCGCCTCAGAAAGTGGAAGCGTCAGGCCACACTTTTGACGCTGATGCCATCATCATCGCCACAGGTTCGGTTCCGGATGTCCCCGACCTTCCCGGTTATGACCTTGACGGAGTTATCACAAGCGACGAGGCCCTCTCCCTGGACCAGCCCCCCGCCTCAATGGTCGTATCCGGCGGAGGGATAATCGGGATGGAGTTTGCCGCAGCCTATGCAGCCTTTGGGACTCAGGTCACGGTTGTCGTCACCTCTCCTGAGGTCCTGCGCAACCTAGACACGGACATCGCCCTGATCCTGCGCAAAGCCCTTGAAAAAAAGGGAGTTGCCTTCCAGACCAGCTGCAGCATCCCGAAGGTTGAAAAGTCAAATGGAGCCTTGAAGCTCTTCCTTGAGACTCCGGAAGGGAACCAAGAGCTAGTAACCGAAAAGCTTCTGGTCGCCAAGGGCCGCAAACCCTATACCGAAGGCCTGGGGCTCGAAGCCCTCGGCATTCAGACCAAAAGAGGGCGCATCGTCACTGATAAGCACATGCAAACAAACGTCCCCAACGTCTATGCCATTGGAGACTGCGTTAACGATTACATGCTGGCTCACGTGGCCTCCCGAGAGGGTGAGGTGGCGGCCGAGAACATCATGGGTAACGTTGTTGAGATAGATTACCTCACCACTCCCGGCGCTATTTATACATCACCGGAAATAGCCACCGTGGGGCTGATGGAAAAAGAAGCTCAGGAGAGAGGAATAGCCTTCAAGGTGGGGCGCTTCCCCCTGGCAAGCAACGGCAAGAGCATGATCACCGGTGACACGAGCGGAGTGGTGAAGGTCATTGCCGATGAGGCAACCCAAAAGATCATCGGCGTCCAGATGGTGGGAGGTCCTGCTACGGACATGATCGCCGAGGGCGCTCTGGCGCTTCACTTCAAGGCCACCCCAGAGGACCTCGTCCACACCATCCACGCTCACCCCACCGTCTCTGAGTCCGTCATGGAGGCCGCAGCCAACGTCTTCGCCCAAGCCATCCACACCCCGAAGAAATAAATCCTGGGGCCTCAGAGC
>JAAYOR010000050.1 GCA_012520235.1 Fretibacterium sp. | reverse complement strand
TTTTTTCGTGTCTTTCGCGTGGTTCGCGATTCATGAAAGGTTGCGTAGTACCTCTTTATCCGCCCGCGCCCTGCCGGTACATCAGGGCCTCAGCCAGGTGGGGCGTCTGGATATCGCTCTCGCCCGCCAGGTCCGCTATGGTGCGGGCCACCTTCAGGACCCTACTGAGCCCGCGGCCTGAGAGCCTCAGGCGGTCCGCCATCCCGGCCAGGTAGGAGCGGGACTCGGCCGACAGGGTCAGATGCCGGCGGACAAGCCTTTCGGGGAGCTCCGCGTTGCAGGAATAGCCAAACCTCGCCCACCGCTCCTGTTGGAGCTCACGGGCACGCACGACGCGGCTTCGGATCTCAGCACTGCTCTCGCCTCCACCGGAGAAGGAGAGGAGTTCCTCTGACGTCAGACGCGGCACGGCTATCTGCAGGTCTATCCGGTCCAGGATGGGGCCGGATAGCTTGCGGCGGTAGCGGTCCACCTCCACGGACGAGCAGGTGCACTTTTCCAGCGGGTCGCCCAGAAAACCGCAGGGGCATGGGTTTGCCGCCAGGACCAGCAGGACCCGGGAGGGGTACACCACTGTGCCGGCCGCACGGCTCACCACAATCTGGCCGTCCTCAAGCGGGGCTCTGAGGCTCTCCGTGAGATCGCGCCGAAACTCCGTGAACTCGTCCAGAAAGAGGACCCCCCGCGAGGCCAGCGAAACCTCGCCCGGCCTTAGATCGCTCCCTCCACCACACACAGCCACGGAGCTGGCGGTGAAGTGCACCGTGCGGAAGGGCCTCCGACGGCCCGGCTCCACCGGCAAGCCCAAAGTGCTGCGCACCAGGAGCGTCTCCACCAGCTCCTCGTCCGTCAGAGGCGGCAGGATCCCGTTCAGTGCGCGTGCTATCAGCGTCTTGCCGCTCCCCGGCGACCCCACCAGCAGCAGGTTATGGTGCCCGGCCGCGGCCACCTCCGCCGCGCGCCGCGCCGCAGCCTGTCCTTTGACGTCCGCAAAATCCGGGTCCGCGACAAAGGGAGCCTCCGGCAGCTCTGAGGCCTGGACCGGCTTTGGAGCCGAGTCTCCCTTCAAGACGGAGACCAGCTCCCCGAGCGTCTCAGCACTGAAGGCTGTGACGCCCTTCACCAGGGCGACCTCCTCCGCGTTTTCACGGGGCACGTAGAGAGGAACCCCCATCTCGCGCGCCAGAAACGCGGCCGGGACAGCCCCGCGAACCCGACGCAGGCGTCCGTCAAGCGCAAGCTCCCCCATATAAAGCGCACGCTCTCCCGGCTCAAAGACACCGGAAGAGCGCAGCATACACAGAGCGATGGGAAGGTCCAGCAGGGCCCCTTCCTTGGGAAGGTCTGCCGGCGCCAGGTTCACCGAAACGCGCCCCTTCAGCTTCAGCCCCAGGGTGCGCAGAGCGGCTCTGACGCGCTCTCTCGACTCCCGCACCGCCACGTCGGGCAGGCCAACGATGGTGATGGCGAAGAGCCCGCCCGTCATCTCGACCTCAACCTCCACAGGGACGGCCTGCATCCCCCTCAGAGTGACGCCCTCGATGACCTTCATGAGGGGTAATCCCCTCCCGTTATGTCCCGTAGATGTTCCAGCTCCCAGATTGCCTCGTCCTCGCCCGCATCCGACCGGACTGTGAACCCGATGAGGTCAATCCGCCAGGGGCCCGTCCAGCCCCGAGCTTCTACAAAGGCGCGCCCCGCCTTGACGAGGGTCCGCAGTTTTTGGGGTCCGATGGAGTCGGAGGGCGATTGAACGTTTCCAAGCGTTCGGCAACGGACCTCAACCACCACCAGCTCTCCGGTGCTCCTGTCCAGAGCTGCGATATCCAGCTCGCCAAAAGCATTTGTGAGGTTACGTCCCAGCAGCTTCCAGCCCAGGGAGGCCACGTAAGCCGCAGCCCGATCTTCTGCCAGGCGCCCCAGCTCCAGATGCCGGCTCAAACCTCTTCTCCCTTCTCCAGGCGATAAATCCAGGCAAGGACCCGCGCCACCGTCTGATACAGCTCCTCCGGTATCTCCTCGCCCAACTCCAGCGAGAGCAGAGCCGAGACCAGCACAGCGTCCTCCACAATAGGGACGTCCGCCTCCCGGGCCAACTCCACTATTTTGCGTGCAATGAAGCCCTCGCCCTTGGCCACCACGGTCGGCGCTTCCATCCTGGCCCTATCGTACTGGAGCGCCACAGCCCGGTCCTGAGAGCTTCTCTCTCTCTTCGTCATATCGTGATGTCCAGTCCGCGCCCGGCCATGAACTGCCGGCGTAGCTCCTCTATCAGACTTTGGGAGATGTTGAGGTACTGGAGGGGCAGAGGGAGGGTCTCCAGTTCCCTGCGAAGGGAATGCCGCTTGCGCTTCAAAAGCTCACAGGTCTCAATCCGGTCCGCGTAGAGGGTGAGGTTACAGGCCCTGCCATCGCTCTCAGCGTTGCCTCCTATAAATCCCAGACGGGCCCCTTCAACCCCAAACCCGACCTGCCAGTAACGCCTCTCATCCTCAGAGCGCGAGCGGCCCACAAAGACCCGCGCCGTCAGGTGCGGCTGGTCCTCCGGAGCAGGCCAGAAGGCAGCCCCCAGCAAAATCGGGTTGAGCCCCTCTCGTGGCGAGCGCAGAAACAGGGATTGTCCCCGCAGGAAATATCCCACCTCGTCGTCGCCTTCCCTCAGCTCCCGGAGGATCTTCACGGGGTCCTCCCCCTTACGGGAACGCTCACGGACCTCACGCCGCACCTTCTGCCACAACTCGGCCGCAACCGTGCTGTTCAGAGCAAGGAACCAGCTTAAAACCCGCACGTTGTCCTGATTCAGCGGCGCGCCGCGCGCCCATAGCTCCAGCAGCGCAGGAAGCTGATCCGGGAGGGCCCCCATCCGCCTCCAGGCATCCCGAACCGTCAACAGGACCTCATCCGAGAGCGGGAGCCCGCGCGAAAGGAGCATCATCCCCAGCTCCCGGTCCTGGGCCGGAAGGCGTCCTAAAAAGGAGAATTCGTCAGGAGAGAGGCGCAGGGTAGGGATCCCGCCGCCCGAAGCATCCCAGACCGCACGGAAATGTTCGCCCACAATGAGAGGCAGTGTGGCGCGTGCCAAAAGGGTCTGGCTAGCACGCTCTCCCTGGGCGTTTATCTGTACAGTGTAGGTGCCATCGGAGTTCTGCGACAGCACTCGGCCCTCCACCAGGGTCCCCGTCCTCAGGGAGGAGAGGGGCGAGGCAACGCGTCCCGCGTCAACCGGAGCTCCGAGCTGCTGCGGAGTGACCTGATTCTGATTCACCTGAACGTTGAGATTCGATACCTGAGCCATGCCATCACCCAATAGTCTTAAAAAAAGATTTTACAAACTGCCAACCGCACTGCGCCTCTCAGAGCCCGGAACGAGACCGCGCGAAGCGCGTGGGGTTTGGCTAAGGAGTGCAGCCCCGTGCCAGATATCAAGACGAAAACGGGACAACAGATTGACATACTCCCACGAATAAATTCGTGGGATTGTAAAGGTGCACCGAAGGAGCCTGCCGTCAGCGTCTCCGATGAATAGGACAGGGGCCGCAGCGCTCCAGAGCCTCCCGATGCCGGACTGTAGGGTACCCCTTGTGTCTGGCGAATCCGTACTGGGGGTACAGGGCGTCCAGCGCCGTCATCACGCGATCGCGCAGGACCTTGGCGACTATTGAAGCCGCCGCCACCACCGGGACAAGGCGGTCCGCGCCGACCATCGGCCACTGCTCAAAGGGGATGTCCGGCACAGCAAAAGGCCCATCTGTCACCACACAGACCGGGACTACCCGCAACTTCAGCACGCTGCGCCCCATCGCCCACAAAGAGGCTTGAAGGACGTTGTCACGCGCGATGCGCTCAATCCCTGCAGCCTGAGCCCGCCAGAGCACACCCAGCCCTTCCATGGCTGCAAAAAGGCGCTCTCGTGAGGCCGGGGAGAGTTTTTTGGAATCGTCAAGCCCCAGGGCTGTCAAGGCCTCCTCCTGAGCGGGGGTCAGGAGGACCGCAGCGCCCATCACGGGGCCCGCCAGAGGCCCGCGACCCGCCTCGTCCGTGCCGACAAGAGGCCCTGATGCCGCGAGGGAAGAGAGGCGCTCCGCTGCCTCGGGACTCAGTCGCTCCACAGAGGGTCCCCCGGCAACTCCAGGGTCACAGGGCCCAGCTTGCCCGAGGCAAAGGAGTCCACCAGACGGCGCCCCGCCAGGTCCGGGTTGACGGCTCCGCCCGCCACCAGGCAGCCCAGACGACGACCTATCCGCTCCAGCGTCAACTCCGCAGGCTCATCCAGGTCCTCAAGCTCCCAGCGGGCAAGGAGCGGTCCGATAAGGACCCGCTCTCTCAGGAAGCGGAGCAGGTCCAGCGCCGCAGCCTCGTACCCCCCCAACACCTCCGCCTTTGCGCAGCCCAACCATGACAACATGCGGTGAACTCCGGGCTCCGCGTGAGGGTCCAGGATCCCTGGCGAATCGACGATCAGAAGCCCTCTGTTGCGGAACCAGTTCACCTCCCGCGTCACTCCGGGAATAGCACCCACCTGCGCCTGAGCCTTGCCCACCAAAGCATTGAGCAGCATGGATTTACCCACGTTGGGGATGCCCACCACGGCAAGCCGCAGCTCCCGGTGTTGCGGCTTGCGCCGCAGCAGAAACGAGCGGAGGGGCGCGAGGGAGTCCTTGTGGAGGTCAAGAAGCCACACGTTCTGCCCCAGGGACTTAAAATGCCTCAGCCATAGGGCAGTGCGCTCCTCATCAGCCAGGTCTTTCTTGGTCAGGACGGACACGACAGGACGGACTTTCGAGATAGCGGAGATGAGGGGGGAGGAGGTAGAAAAAGGCGCGCGAGCATCGCGCACCTCCAGGATAAGGTCCAGTTTTTTCAGAAGTTCGGCAAGTTTTCGCCCACCCCGCGCCATATGGCCGGGGTACCAGACAGTACGCCCCACGTCACTCGATAAGGCCAATGCGCGACAAAGGCCAGTACCGGAAGAACGCCGGTCCGTGGATGTCCGAGGCGGGGACGAAACCCCAAAAACGCCCGTCCTGAGAGTTGGGTCGGTTGTCCCCCATGGCAAAGTAACTATCCTCAGGGACCGTGAAGGGGACCGTGGGGAACAATTTGTTAGGCCTGAGGGTATAGTAGTCCTTGTATTTGACGTAAGGCTCATTGACCGGGGAGCCATTGATGTAGACTACTCCCTCCCTGATGTCCACAAGGTCGCCCGGCACGGCAATGATGCGCTTAACAAAGTCGCGGCTACGGTCCTCGGGATAACGGAAGACATAGATGCTCCCACGCGAAGGCTCTGCAAACCAGTTCCAGAACTTTGCCACCAAAACACGGTCCCCCACCTTAAGGGTTGGGAGCATAGAGCCGCTCGGTATCCAAAATGCCTGGACGATAAAGGTCCGTATGAGCATCGCCAGGGCAAAAGCCCAGACGATCGTCTCTATGGTCTCTCTCCACCATGGTTTCACCACTTCGCTTGCCAACTTCACGAGCCTCCGTTCCCATCTTTGCACCATATATGAAGATAACTATAACCCCAATCCCGCCTCCCTGCAAGATAGAGAATTATATTTTGTTTAATTGGAAAATTTAAAAAACATCGGCGCCTTTAATCTGAATAGGGCAGTAACTCAAACTTTGCACAGACTAAAAGTCAAAAATTCGAAAAAAAATCCGCTAAAATAAAAAGCACGGATGGACACGGAGAAGAACAGTTCAAAGTCATCAACTCAAAGTTATCAACTTTATAAAGTTCAAATTAAGTGTTGAAACATCTTTGAACTTTGAACTTTTTTAACCACAGAAAACACGGAAGGGCGAAGAGAGGAAGGAGGGGTAGACATGGCAAGGAAAGGGATATTTTTAAAACACGGGAACACGGGCGTTATACGTCTTCAGGAACCCAAAGATGCGCCAAGCCAAGAGGATGAGCAGCGTCACGAAAGGCGGAGGCTCTTGATGGCAAAAATCATTGATGAGCATAAAGAGGCGTTTGATGAGCTCTCAAAGTATTAAATGAGGGCGGGAGATTTGCGCTTGCTGCGTGGATATGGAGTCGTCAATCTTGATAGTGACCGCGGCAAGACAAAATTTTAAGGCGCTCTCCATCAAGGCGATAGACCAAACGATGTTCGCTCGTGATGCGACGACTATATTCACCTGGTTGCCCCAGAAGCTTCTCAGGCTTCCCCAGCCCCTCCATAAGGCCATTTCGATGGATATCACTGATGAGTGCTTTAATCTTTGCCAGCGTTTTGCGGTCATTTTGGGCCCAGTACAAAAAATCCTCAAAGGCAGTGGGAGAAAAGACGGTGTCCTCATGCATCAAAAGGCCTCTATCTCATCCGGGGTCATCGTTCTTCCCTCTCCGTTATCCAATTCTTCCCGGCTTCGGCTTAGTTTAGCCAAATATCGTTCGTTATTCAGCTGCCTGTTATATTCCGCAAAAGAGATCACGACCACTTGAGGCTTGTTGTGTCGCGTAACGATAAGTGCCTTGTTTGTCCTTTCAACGTCATCACAATAATCTTTGAACCGTTCGCGAACCTGAGTCGCCGGAGCTGTGTCAATCGTGAACATAAAAGCCACCTCCTTGTCACGTACTGTATCAAGTACATTCTACAGTACATATTAACGCTGTTTTTTGTTATGAGCAAGAGAGAAACAAGCAACAGGGGAGGAGCACTCTTACTTATCTATCTCAAACTTCGCACAGATTAAAATTCGAAAAAAATCCGCTAAAAAAGAACCACGGATGAACACGGAAAAGAACAGTTCAAAGTTATCAAGTTTATAAAGTTCAAATTAAGGATTGAAACATCTTTGAACCTTGAACTTTGAACTTTGAACTTTTTTTACACGGGAGGGCACGGAAAAGGAAAAACAGGCATATAAGCTTTCGCGATTTTAGCGTTTTTCGCGGTTAATTCTCTTTTCAACATGTTATGCCACTAAGGCATGTGCGAAGTTTGTAAATCAGGAAGCCCCAGAAACGAGCGAAGCACCCTCTCAGCCCGCGTGGCGTGAGCAGCGGCGCGCTTTTTTCTGTCCCGAACTCGCCTCTCAAGAGGCGGGAAGAGCCCCAGGTTGACATTCATGGGTTGGAACGTCGCAGGGTCCGCGCTTTGCAGGTAGTGCAGGAGAGAGCCTATGGCCGTCTCACGCGGCCAGACCGGCGGTTCCCGACCGTCCAGGACGGCGGCCAGCCCCAGTCCCGCGACCAGCCCCATGGCTGTGCTCTCCATGTACCCCTCCACGCCGGTCACCTGCCCTGCAAGGAAAAGATCCGGGCGCTTCAGAGCACGCGGACGCAGGTGCGGGTCCAGAACGGCGGGCGCGTTCACGGAGGTGTTGCGGTGCATCACACCGTAGCGGACCACCTCTGCGCTCTCAAGCCCCGGGATCGTCCGAATCAGGCGGGCTTGAGCGGGCCAGCGCAGCCCCGTCTGGAACCCCACGAGGTTGTAAAGGGTTCCCTCCCGGTTGTCCTGCCGCAGCTGGACCACGGCATGAGGCTCACGCCCCGTCCTGGGGTCCGGGAGGCCCACCGGCTTCATGGGGCCGAAGCGCAGCGTGTCCAACCCTCGCTCCGCAAGCACCTCAATGGGCATACAGCCCTCAAAGCAGCTCGCGCCCCCTTCAAAGTCATGGGGCGTGACGCGCTCGGCCTCCTTCAGGGTCTCATAGAAAACCTGATACTCCTCCTCGTCCAGGGGACAGTTGATGTAGTCGTTCCCGCGCCCGTAGCGCCCCGCGACGTAGGCCCGGCTCATGTCAATCGACTCCCGGGTCACGATGGGCGCCACAGCGTCAAAGAAGGCCACCCCCTCGTCCCCCAGGCGCTCGCGCAGGATGCGCGCCAGGGTCGGCGACGTCAGGGGTCCTGTGGCCAGGATAGCAGGGCAGGACGGGACGTCCGTCACCTCCTCACGCCTCACGGAGATGCGGGGATGGGAGGAGATGCGCTCCGTGACCAGGGCGGCAAAAAGGTCCCGGTCCACGGCAAGAGCGCCTCCCGCCGGGACCCGGACCTCCTGCGCGCAGGTGAGGAGCAGTGAGCCTGCCAGGGCCAGCTCCGTCTTCAGGATGCCGGGCGCAGTCGTCTCGCTCTCGGACCCGAAGGAGTTGCTGCACACGACCTCCGCCAAACAGTCGGTGGTGTGAGCTCCCGTGGTGAGCAGAGGGCGCATCTCGCAGAGCGTCACCGAAAGCCCGGCGTCCGCCAGCTGCCAGGCTGCCTCACAGCCGGCCAGGCCCCCGCCCACAACCAGAACGTCAGACATCCGAGACAGTCTCCTCCTGGACCTTGTAGCCGCACTCCGGGCAAAGCACGGTCCTGCCCTTTTTCACCAGATGGGTCTGGCAGTCAGGGCATTTTTCCCCCGTTGGGGGGTTCCAGGAAACATAATCGCAGTCCGGGTAGCGTGAACAGCCGTAGAAGGTCCTGCCCTTCCGGCTGCGGCGCTTGACGACGTCTCCCTCCGAGCACTTGGGGCAGTCGACCCCGAGCTTGGTGAGGATGGCGCGCGTGTAGCGGCAATCGGGATAGCCGGTGCAGGCGATGAACTCCCCAAAGCGCCCGCGCTTCTTCACCAGCGGCTTGCCACACTCCGGACAGTCCTCCCCGATGGGTTCCGGCTCCGGCAGCGGGACCCTCTCCGCGGTCCTGGCTTCCTCCACGGTGTCCGAGAAGCCGTCCCAGAAGTCGCTCACAACGTCCAGCCACTGGCGTTTGTCCTCCTCAATCTCGTCCAGCTCCTTCTCCATCTGAGCGGTGAAGTTCGTGTCCACGATGGAGGAGATGTCGTCGCGGTCAAAGTGTGTTTTAAGAAACTCGTCCACAGTCATCCCCAGCCCCGTGGGGGAGAGGCGCCTTTCCTCGTTCCTCTCCACGTAGCCTCGGCTGTAAAGGGTCTCCACGATCGTTGCGTAGGTGGAAGGACGCCCCACGCCCTTCTCCTCCAGCGTCTTGATGAGGGTCGCCTCGGAATAGCGGCTCGGAGGGCGGGTGAACTTCTGCTCCTTGTCCACGGAGACAAAGAGCAGCGGTTCGCCGGGCTTCGCCTCCTCCATCAGGGTTCCTTTGAGGTCCAGAGGCCACAGGGCGCTCCAGCCCTCGAAGATCAGGCTCTCACCAAGCTGCCTCATGCCGGCCCGGCCCGCTTCCGCCAGCAGGGTGGAGTTGGCGACAACGGCGTTTGCCATCTGGGAGGCTGTAAAACGTCTCCAGATGAGGTCATAGAGCCTGTATTGCTCTGCGTTGAGTACATCCTTCAGGGATGCGGGGGTGAGGGTGACGTCCGTGGGCCGGATGGCCTCGTGGGCGTCCTGGCTCCGGCCCGGTGCCGCGTACCGGTTGGGGGACGGAGGCAGATATTTTTCACCGTAGTGGGAAGTGATGTGGGAACGGCAGGCGGACAAGGCCTCTTCGGACAGACGCAGGCTGTCCGTCCTCATGTAGGTGATCAGGCCGACGTGTCCGCGGCCCGGTAGGTTCAGCCCCTCGTAGAGCTCCTGAGCGATGCGCATGGCGCGGCGCGGGGAAAGGCTGAGCCGGCGCGCCGCCTCCTGCTGGAGCGTGCTGGTGCGGAAGGGGGGCTGAGGCTTGCGCGAGCTGGAACGCAGGCGGAAGTCCGTGACGCGAATGGGGTTGTTCCGCACCTCCTCCGCCAGCATCTCCGCCATGTCCTGATCTTTGATCAAAAGCGGCAGAGCGCCCTTCCAGAGCCTTTTGTCGTCCAACCGGTCCACCTTCATCTCGTAGGACCGGCCGTCTTCCGTCCGCGCTTTCACCGTGACGTTCCAGTACTCCTCAGGGATAAAACGGGCTATCTCGTGCTCACGCTCGCATATCAGGCTGAGGGCCACAGACTGAACCCGCCCGGCCGAGAGGCCGTAGCGGATCTTGTTCCATAGAAGCGGGCTCAAAGTATAGCCCACAAGGCGGTCCAGGATACGGCGCGCCTGCTGCGCGTTGACCTTGCGCAGGTCCACCAGTTCCGGAGCTTTTACGGCCTCCCGGACCGCGTCCGGCGTTATTTCGTAGAAACGAACCCGGCACTTCTGGGACAGATCCAGGTCCAGAAGCTCGGCCAGATGCCACGCTATGGCCTCACCCTCACGGTCAGGGTCGGAGGCCAGTAGCACCTGATCCGCCGTTGACGCCAGGGAAAGCAGCTCATTTTTGATCTTCGCCTTGCCCTTCACCAGGATATACTCCGGAGTGAAGTTGTTCTCAATGTCAATAGCCATACGGCTGCGCGGAAGATCCCGGAGGTGGCCAACGCTTGAGGCAACCACATAGTCCTTGCCCAGGATCCCGGAGAGCGTCCTGGCCTTGGAGGGCGACTCCACGATCACCAGCGTCTTGCCGGCAGAAGAGGCTGTTTTTTTAGCCGACGCCCTGCCGGTAGATTTTTTTGTCGTCTTAGCCGTCTTAGCCGTCTTCGTCGTCTTTCCGGTCGTCTTTCCGGTCGTCTTCTTAGCCGTCTTTCCGGTCGGTTTGGCTACCGTTGCGGCGGCCATCTTTGCTGATTTTGTTGAGTCTGCTGGTTTCGTAGTCTTTGCGGATTTTGCCGGCTTTGCCTTCGTCGTCTTCTTTACCTCTTTCGTCTGAGCTGCACCCTGCATCTCCGGTCCCTGAGAGGTCTTGATTTCGCTCTCTGCAGGGACCTCGTCCTTCTTCAGCCTCTTTGTTTCAGTTTTCCCGGCAGCAACTGAGGGCGAGACCGTTTTTTTGGCGGGTGGCATCGTCAACAGACCCAGACGCCCTTGTCACTAAACGTCGGAGAGATGACGAAGGGGATCTGAAAAGAGGGGTTCAAAGAAACGGCCTCAAACAGGACCTCAAAGGTCATGGGGTCCACCGGGTCCCCGCTCATGAAGCCGAGCAGCAGAGCCTGATGGATGGCGTTCTCCGTCACGTCCGTGGGTACGGAGCGTGCCTCCAGCAGAGAACAGGCCATCGACCGCGTTTCAGGGCACAAAAACTGCTGTTCCAACCTATGAAAGACCCTTTGTGCGCCCACTTTCCTTTTTGTCCGCTCCTCCCCGCGCGCCGCGCAAGGACGGGAGACTTTCTTTCTGTACTCGTTATCCAAGACAATCTCCTTATCCAAGACAATTTCCTTAAGTAAATTATGAGTGCTCATTCTCGTTTGCCATCAGAACCTTATCCTAACGGCAAAGCTATTTATACCACACTTTGCCGGCAATAGTACCACAGTGAGGGAAATTTCTTTGCAAGCCCCTCAGAAAACCGCTGGCCTCATCTTTTTTGCGCTGCCCAATCTCCAATTCTGTGTGCTCAAAACATGACCAAAACGTGCAGAGTGCGCGGAATCTGCTTGCAGGGGCGCAGCCTCATGTTCACGTTGGCAACCGCTAAACTCAGCATTTTTACTCTGCCCAGCAACTGCAATATCTTCTTGACAAAACCGAGCAGCGCGAGTAACTTACAGGTCTGAGGGCTCTACTTCCCCTCTGAGGGTCCGGCTCCCTTCATTGCAAAACCAAAACCTGAAGATCTCAAAAAGATCCCAATCTGTTCAGGAGGTGCCTTTCAGTGAGGGCTACAACACTGCTGAAACGAGTGACATTTTCTATGAATCTTTCTGTGAGTTTTGTGAGTTTTATGAATTTTATCAGAACCCGCTCTGCCATCCTGCTCCTTCTCGCCTTCAGCTTCACTGCTATGGGCATCGCTGCTACTGACGCCGCTGCTGCGGATGTTCCTGCTCAGGACGAAAGGCCTCTGGTGGTCTGCAGCCTGTTTCCGCAATATGACTTTGTGAGGCAGATAGCCGGCGACCGCGTGGAGCTGAAGCTCCTGCTGCCCCCCGGGACGGAGAGCCATGCGTTCGATCCCCGGCCCTCCGACATCATGACCCTGAACAGGGCCGACCTGTTCGTCTTCACGGGCAAGCAGATGGAGCCTTGGGCCGACCGCATCCTGGCAGGCCTGGAGAATAAAGGGCTGCTGGTGGTGGACGCGTCCTCGGGGATAACCCTCAAAAAAAACCATGACCACGAACATGAGCATGAGACACACGGACACGGCGACCACCACCATGGGTACGACCCTCACATCTGGCTGAGCCCTGTCCTGGCCTCCAGGATGGTGGACAACATCCTGACCGGTCTCATCACCAAGGCTCCGGAGCATGAGGCCGAGTTCACTGCCAACGCCGAGACCTACAAGGCAAAGCTCGCTCGACTGGACCAGGAGTTCCAGGACATCGTGAGGGCAGGGAAACGGCACACCCTGGCGTTTGGCGGCCATTTCGCCTACCGTTATTTCCTGGAACAGTACCGTCTGAACTGGGTCACAGCCTACGACACCTGCTCCGCAGATGGGGAACCCGGGGTCAGGCGCATCACCCAGGTCATCCAATACATCAAAGAGCACGACATCCCCTGCATCTATCATGAGGAGTTCGTCGAGCCCAGGGTCGCGCGCTCCATCGCGGATCAGGCCGGAGTGGAACTCCTGGAGTTCAGCACGGCCCACAACGTGACAAAAGAAGAGCTGGAGTCGGGCGTGACCTACCTGGACATCATGAACCGGAACCGCGACAACGTGGCCAGAGGGCTTTGTCAGTGACGACCCCGGGACAGCAGAACTCTGTGCTCCGGTTCCGGAACGTCTCCGTGGCCTACGGCTCACTCCTCGCCCTGGAGGACGTCTCCCTGGACGTCCTCCAGGGCGAGTTCCTCTGCATCGTTGGGGCCAACGGCTCGGGCAAGAGCACCCTGCTGCGCGCCGCCCTGGGCCTGATCCCCCTCTCCGGGGGCAGCATCCAGCTCGCTCTGAGCCGCGGGCAGACGGCCTATGTGCCTCAGCTGGAACAGGCCGACCCGAACTTTCCCGCCACGGTACGCGAAATAGTGCTGACAGGGGCTCAGAGAAAGGGGCACGGCATCCCCTTTTACTCGCGCCGCGACAAAAGAGGCGCTCAGGAGACCATGGAGTCCCTGAACATCGCGCATCTGGCCGACGTGCAGATAGGCCGGCTCTCCGGAGGGCAGAGGCAGAGGGTCCTGCTGGCCCGGGCCCTATGCCGCTCTCCCGAGCTGCTCTTCCTGGACGAGCCGTGCTCCGGCCTGGACTCCGAGACGCGGTTCGGATTTTACAAAAACCTTGCGAGCCTGCACCGAGCGCGCCGGACGACCATCGTCATGGTCTCACATGACCTGCGCGAGGTGGCAACCTGCGCGGACAGAGTGGCAGTCCTGGCCCGCCGCCTGGTCTTCTCGGGCCCCGTCGCGGACTGGAGGGCGCGTTTTCCGAAAGATGCTGAAGGAAAGAGGGAGGGAGGGTAAACGATGACTGCTGCCGAGATCTTTGAGCTGCTCTCCTACCCCTTCGTCGCCAGGGCGCTCCTGGTGGGGCTGATGGTTTCACTCTGCGCCTCGATGCTGGGCGTGATCCTCGTGCTCAAACGCTACTCCATGATCGGACACGGTCTGGCCGAGGTGGGGTTTGCGGCGCTATCGGTCGCTCTGGCCTTCGACCTCCCCGCCCTGTACGTCTCCGCCCCCATCGTCGTCGCAGCCTCGTTCGCCATCATGTTTGTGAGCCAGCGCAGGAAGGTGGACGGAGACGTCGCCATCGGCATCGCCTCCTCGGCGGCTCTGGCCTTCGGGGTTATCGTCACGGCCATGACGCGCGGCATGAACCTGGACGTCTGCGGCTACATGTTCGGCAGCATCCTGGCGATGACGAACGAGGACGTCGTGCTGAGCGTCGTCCTGTCCTGCTTTGTGACAGGGGCCTTCGTCCTTTTTTACAACCGCCTGTTTTTGGTGACCTACAACGAGGACTACGCCCGCTCGCTGGGTATCAACGTGACAGGCTGTCAGTTTCTAATCTCCTTCCTCACAGCGCTCACCGTAGTTCTGGGCATGAGGATGATGGGGACCCTGCTGATCTCAAGCCTCATCATTCTGCCCGCCGTCACGGCGCGCCGTCTGGTGAGCAGCTTCCGGGCTCTGGTCGTCCTTGCCGCCTGCCTGTCCCTACTCTGCTTCACCGTCGGGCTGGCAGCCTCCTTCCTCTGGAACCTGCCGACGGGGGCCAGCGTCGTCTGCGTCAACGTGGCGGCACTCCTCGCCTCGGGGCTCCTGGCCCGGCTGAGAAGATGAGAAGATGACGGGCATCGGGCACCGAATCACGGCCTTCACCCTGACAGGCGCGGCGACAGGGTCCCCTG
>JAAYOR010000049.1 GCA_012520235.1 Fretibacterium sp. | reverse complement strand
GGACTACTTCCTTCTTTTGTTCTTCCCCCTTAAGGTCATCAACGCCATGGTGTCCTCCCTCACTGGAGCTTTGCTGCTCCTCAGCATAGTTGCCACCGTGATTGTGGGGTTCTTCATCTTCGCCATCATCCGCAGCCTCGGGCGCGCCATGAGGAACATGAGAGCCGTGACCGAGCGTCTGGGCACGGGTGACCTGACAGTTCGTTTCAACGACAGCGGACACGACGAGTTGGCCGCCATGTCCCGCTCGCTCAACGCCATGGTCGCCTCGGTAGGCGAAGTTATGACCAAGATTTACCTTGAGTCCGAGGCCAGCTCACACCAAGCTGTGACCCTGGCTGCCCTGTCCGAGGAGACCCTGGCCTCCATGAAGGAGGTCACGTCCTCGCTTGAGCGGGTGCGGGGCGTGATGGACGATGCCTCAGGGGCCATGGAGCAGACCAACGTCTCCATCGGGGAAATCGCTTCCGGAGCTCAGGCCAATGCGGATGCCTCTTCCGAGGGCGCGGAGCAGGCGTCTCAGGTCAACGTGGCTGCTGGCCAGGCGGTGGAGGATATGAGCGCTGTCGTTCGCGGCATGCAAGACGCACAGGGCAAGTCCCAGGAGACCACGAGCAAGATCCGGGAGCTTTCGGAGTCCGTCAACGCCATCTCGAACTTTGTGAACGTCATCACCTCCATCGCGGACCAGACGAACCTCCTGGCCTTGAACGCAGCCATTGAGGCGGCGCGCGCCGGTGAGACCGGTCGTGGGTTTGCCGTCGTGGCCGAAGAGGTGCGTAAGCTGGCTGAGGACTCCGCCAAGGCGGCTTCCCAGGTCAACAGCCTGATAGGCAGTCTCGAGAAGCACTCGGCCGACTCGCTTGGAGCCACCGACCAGACCGTCGCCATCCTGGACGACGTGGTGGGCAAGGCGGAGACGGCCAACCACGGTCTGCAAGAGGCGATGTCGGCCATGTCCAGACTGAACGAGGCCATCCAGAACGTTGCTGCGGTCTCGGAGGAGCAGGCGGCCTCCTCGGCTGAGATGGAGAACGCCATGGAGGGCTTAGCAGCTTCAAACGCTGAGGTTCTGGCTTCCGCCAACATCGTCTATACCTCCACTCAGGAGACCACCAGGGCGGCGGAGTCCATCGCCATGGAAGCTCAAAAGATGGAGGAAACCGTTGAGACCCTTCAGAAGTTGGTCGGGACCTTCAAGCTCAGCAATACCAAGGCTTTGGCGAACCAATAAAGACAAATCGGAGATGGGCCTGTTTTTTTAAAGAAATAGGTTCGCCTCTACATTTTGGGATATCTGCTGTTGACGGAAACGGCTTCTATGCTTAAAATTAGAAAGCTGTAGAACGCAGCAACGCATGGACAGGGCTTAATCTTTTGAAGGGGTGCGAACTTTGGGAGGGGCCTGAGCTTTTTGAAGGGCGTGAGCTCTTTAAAGGTTTCCTTCCCCTTGCAAAGGAGCCTCGGTCCAGCGGAAGGAGGATAAAACGTGTATGCAGTGATTGAAACGGGTGGCAAGCAGTATCGGGTTCAGGTCGGTGATGAGCTTTGCGTGGAGCGCCTGACGGGTGAGGCTGGGGATGAGATCGTTTTTGATCGGGTTCTGATGCTGGGAGGCGAAGAAGGGGCGAAGTTCGGCACTCCTTTCGTAGAGGGTGCCGATGTGAAGGCGGAGGTCCTTGCTCAGGATCGCGCAAAGAAGGTCCTCGTCTTTAAATTTAAGAGCAAGAAAAATTACCGTCGAATGCGTGGACACAGACAGTACTTCACCAAGATCCGCATTCGGGAGATCAACCCTTAACGTCTTGACCCGCATCTTTTTTTACTGGGATGAAGATGCATTTGTGGGGCTTGAAGCCTCTGAACACTCCGGCTGCGGAGAAGAGGGGACTGATGTTGTCTGTGCTGCCGTCTCTGCCTTGTTGCATGCCTTGCTTCTGGGTCTGAGCGATGTGGCAAAGGAGAAGGAAGCTCGTACCGTCTGGGACCCTGAATCAGTTCTTATCAAGGCTTTCTGGCCCCGAGAAAAGGCCGAGACCTTGAGCCTTTTGACGGAGACGATAGCATTATCATTAAAAGAAATCGCGTCCGGCTATCCCGGACACGTCAGCATTTCGGAGGTGCAGCTATGAAATTTAAGTTTGATATACAGTTTTTCGCCCACAAGAGAGGGCAGGGCAGTTCTGCGAACGGGCGGGACAGCAACCCCAAGTACAGGGGCGTTAAGGTATATGCAGGCACTGAAGTCAAGGCAGGCAGTATTCTGGTGCGCCAGTGTGGGACCCGCATCCACCCCGGTAAAAACGTGGGGTTGGGGCGTGATTTCACTCTCTTTGCCCTGATCCCAGGCAAGGTAGAGTACGTCACGCACGGAGCGCGGAAGTACGCTTCTGTCTCCCCTCTCGGAGCCTGATTTCGAGAGACGTTCCTCATGTCTCAGGAAGGACTGTTGCCGTATTACGGACGTGAGTTCCTTGAGGGATGTTCTGTCTGTTTTTTTTGAATGCAGCCCTGGCGGAGGGCCCCGTCTGCGGGGCCTTCTTTTTTCTATCCCCTGCTCTCGCGTCTGAGAGCGTTTTTTAACACCTCCTTTCCGTCGCTTTCTGGCCCCACATGAGGCGGAATGGCTGTATAACTCCTATGGTGGTGTTGCATTTGAAGTTTGTAGATCTTGTAAAAATTAACGTAAAAGCAGGGCGTGGTGGTAATGGAGCGCTCAGTTTCCGACGGGAAAAATTTGTCCCGAAGGGCGGCCCGGACGGTGCAAACGGTGGTCGGGGGGGCGATGTCCTCCTGGAGGCGGTCGGAGGCATTGTGACGCTGGCTGACTTTGAATACAACAAAAGGTTTCAGGCAGGCCACGCTGACCATGGACGCGGGGCGATGCAGGTGGGGGCCAATGGCAAAGACCTTCTGATTCAGGTGCCTTGTGGCACTGTGGTGTTTGACGAGGAGGGGCGGATTTTAGCTGACCTTGTGAACCCCGGGCAGCGTTTTGTTGCTGCCAAAGGTGGACGGGGAGGCAGGGGCAACGCGCATTTTGCCTCCTCCGTGCGCCGGGCCCCTCGCTTTGCCGAGAAAGGAGACCCGGGGGAGGAAAAGCTCCTCACCCTGGAGCTGAAGCTGATTGCGGATGTTGGCCTGGTGGGGTTTCCCAATGCGGGAAAATCCAGCATCCTGGCAGCTATCAGTGGGGCCAGGCCTCGTATTGCCGGTTATCCTTTCACCACGCTCTCGCCCAACCTGGGTGTTTTGGCTGTGGACGACCAGCAGGTAGTCATCGCAGATCTCCCGGGGCTGATTGAAGGGGCCCATGATAACAAAGGCTTGGGTCTTCAATTTTTGCGGCACGTAGAGCGGACCCGGGTCTTGGTTCACGTTCTGGACCTTTCAGAGCCGGACCCTCTGCAGAACTGGCGCGTCGTCTGTGATGAGTTCAAAGCTTATGGGGCTGACCTGGGAGCGCGTCCCTCCCTGGTCCTGGGGAACAAGCTGGATCTTCCCGGAACGGAGGAGAAGAGTGCCATGCTTGCTCAGGCCATGAGGGATGAGGGACTGGATTATCTCTCGGCCAGCGCCTTGTCAGGTGCGGGGATTCCGGAGCTCATTACCGCTATTGTGAGGCTGGTCCGACGCCATCCACCACGCCCGGAGAGTACCGTGTCCCTTGTTGAAGAACCCCTTCAGGAGTTGCCTTACCGTCGTGGAAAAGCTCCCTTGCCGGTCTCGATCCTCCGGCTTTCGGACGGCAGTTTCAGGGTGGAGCATGCTAATCTGGAAAAGTCCGTCTCCCGCATTGATTTTGACCATGAGGACGCCCTTATGAAGTTTGCCCGTATCCTCAAGCGCCTGCAGGTGGAAGAAGCTTTGGAAGAGGCTGGGGCAGTTGAAGGTGATGTGGTGCGCATTGGAGAGGTCGACTTTGACTTTCAACCCGGCAAAATCATAGAGTAGCTCCCGGCAGAGGAGGAGTCTGCAATGTCTTGCAAAGTGGGCATTATGGGAGGAACGTTTGACCCAATCCATTACGGGCATCTTCTGGCGGCAGAGGAATGCCGCCGAAGTCTGAAGCTGGACCGAATCGTCTTTATCCCAACCGGCAATCCACCCCACAAGGATGCCGGCCGCCTGACATCCGCAGAGGACCGATATGCCATGACCCTTTTGGCGACGGCGGGGGTTCCGGAGTTTTCAGTCTCCCGCACGGAGGTTGACAGAGCGCGCCCTTCTCATACGGTGGATACTTTAAAAGAGTTCATTGAGCGGGGGATTGACTCTCGAGACCTCTATTTTATAACGGGACTTGATGCCCTGCTTTCCATCGCTACCTGGAAGGACTATATGCAGATCCCTTCCTTATGCACGATAGTGACGGCGACCCGTCCAGGTTATTCGCTGGCGGAGGTGGAGTCTCTTCCTGTGGAGATCAGAGGTAAGCTGAAACTGGTGGAGATCCCTCAGTTTGCCATCTCCAGCACCGAGATTCGTTCCAGGGCTCGGGAGAGTCGGGGGATACGCTTCCTGGTCCCACGTTTGGTCGAGAGTTACATTGAATCCTGCGGGCTTTATAGAGATGTGGAGGTGCCGCAGTCTTGAAAATACTGAAGATATTAGGGCTTGTCCTCCTGATCATGCTTGCGACGACTGGGGGAGCGCTCCTTCGTTTGGTAGAGGTCATCCACACGGACGACCCTATGTCGCTTTTCAGCAGCCGTGATGTGGGCGAAGAGGGCGCGCAGAAGCTTGACATTGCTGCCCCGCGCTTTGACCCGCTCATGGGGACGGTCAACGTCCTGATCGTCGGTCTGGATAATGTTGGCGGCGGGCGACGAGCAGATGTCATAGCCCTTGCTATCTTTGACGAAGAAAACAAGTCCATCCGCGTAGCCTCTCTCCCTAGGGATTCCCGCGTTCAGATCCCCGGAAGGGGCTGGGACAAGATCAACCATTCCTACGTTTATGGAGGTATCAGTCTCCTGAAGGAGACAGTTGTGAACCTCACGGGGATGCCTGTTAATTATTTTGTGATCGTCAACTACGACAGTTTTCCCCGCATCATCGACCTCTTGGGCGGCGTGGATATTTATGTGGAGAAAAGATTGCGCTACACGGATTATTCAGGCAAGCTTTTCATCAACATCCCCAAAGGACAGCAGCATCTGGATGGTAAGACGGCCCTCGAATATGTAAGGTTTCGTCATGACCCGCTGGGGGATATTGGCCGTATCCAGCGTCAGCAGAAATTCATTGAACACGTCATGGACAAGCTGAAATCTCCCTCTATCCTGCCGCAAATACCGGCCTTGATCAACGAGGTGGTGGAGGCTGTGAACACCGATCTGACAGCCCTGGAGACTCTGAGGCTGATACAGTTTGCCAATTCCCTTCCCACTGAGCGCATCCGGCTCTTCCTGGCGCCGGGCAAGGCAGGGTACAGCGGCAATCTGAGCTATTGGATATTGGACACAATAGCGCTCTCACTTGAGCTTGCGGCTAAAATCCCTCTGCGGAGCGCAGATATTGATGGGCTGGAGATTGAAGGGCTGGAGATGGGGAGTGTCCCCGTTCTTTCAGAGGATCAGGGCCAAAAAGAGGCCTTGACTATCTCCCCCGAGGAGCTTCAGAGTCTGCGCGAGCAGATAGGCAAAATAGGGCTCCTGAACGGCGACGGAGAGTCAGGGCTGGTCAAACGGGCTTCTCTTGTGTTTCAGCGGCTGGGGGTTGAGGTCTCCCACACGGGAAATGCAAAGCATTATGACTACCACACGACGAACGTCGTCTACCCTAAGGACACGGAGGAAAATAAAGCTGCAGCCAGGGCTCTGGCGCGTCTTTGTGGTATCGTCAATCCTGGTCTTATCCGAGTGAATCGTGACGTCTCAATAGTTTCCGTCATCCTGGGACATGATAAGGAAAAAATTTTTGCCAATCTGGAGGCTCTGAAATTCTGAAATGGGAAACATAATATTTATGATGAGGAGGAGTGCCTGCCTATGAATAATGCTGTGAGCAATGCTGCGGAGTATGAATATCTTTATAAGGCTCTGGCAGATAAGAAGGGCATGGACATCGTGGCCCTGGAATTGGGCGATGCGAGTGCAGTCGCTGACGTTTTTGTTTTGGTCACGGGCAACTCGGAGGTTCATATGAAAACTCTGGTGGAAGCAGCGGAAGAAACTCTGCGGCAGCATGGCCATTCGCCCCGGGTTGAGGGGGAAAACAGCTCCAATTGGCGCCTTCTGGATGCGGGAGATCTTGCAGTGCACGTCTTCAGCCATAAAGGGCGCGAATTTTACAGGATAGAAAAACTCTGGGCTGAAGCCGAACTCTTGCATTACGAGTACGGGGAGTGATTTGAGAAGGGGCAGAGCTTCTTCGCATTTTTGAGCCGGAGCTGGAAATTCCTTTTCATCTGTAGTATTATAAAAAAGCAAAAGCAGTTCAGTTCATTTTCGTCTCAACAAAAAGGAGGGTGTTTGTCTTGAAAAAGTTCGGAGTTGTCTTGCTGGTTTTATCTCTCTTGCTGGCAGGGACCGCTGAGGCTGAGGAGAAGACGTTCCTCTCCATTGCTACGGGCGGCGTAGCGGGGACCTATTATCCTTTGGGTGGGGGGCTGGCTCAGGTTTTGAACAATCACGTCCCGAACGTTTCCGTGACGTCCGAGACGGGCAATGCTTCTGCCGCTAACATCAACCTGATTGCTGGACATGAGGTGAACATGGCCTTGGTCCAGAACGACGTTTCTTTTTGGGCAGTCAAGGGGATGGCGCCCTTTAAGGAAGCGGTCACGAACCTGAGGATGATCGCGTCGCTCTACCCCGAGCATGTGCAGTGCGTCACAGTGAAAGCCAGTGGCATCAAGACTTTGATGGATCTCAAGGGGAAAAGAGTTTCAGTTGGAGCCCCTGGATCAGGAGTGGCAGCGAGCGTCAGCTCCATCTTTACTGCGGCAGGGCTCAAGCATGAGGATATGAAGCCGGACTTCCTTGACTTCGCTAACACCGCCGACCGGATTCAGGATGGACAGCTTGATGCCGGATTCCTCGTGGCAGGCTATCCCACAGCTGCCGTCATGGCCCTGGCAGCTCAAAAAGACGTCGACCTGGTTGCCTTTGAGGATGCGCTTCTGGATAAGTTGGCCAAGGACTATCCCTATTTCATCAAAGACGTGATCCCGGCCGGAACTTATAAGGGTGTAGATCACGATACACCGACGCCTGCGGTGATGGCCATCCTTGTTTGTGATTCCGAGATGGCTGACGATCTGGTCTACAGCATCACAAAGGCGATCTTCGAAAACCTTGACGAGCTGCGTCCTGTTCACGACAAGGCCAAGCTTATATCCCTGGAGACGGCCCTTAAGGGAGCCTCCATTGAGCTGCATCCCGGCGCTGCCAAATACTACAAGGAGAAGGGGATGGAGCTTCCGACCTTCTAGCAGCTGAGGACAGGGGACCGCTGATTTGATTTACATTTAACCAGCGCTTCCTAATTACGGCAAGGATAAAAAGCGGTGGGGCGTCCCACCGCTTTTTTTTTTGATGAGCGCGTATCTGTTCTGTTTTGTTGCCCTTCTCAGGAGAGCTCCACGGGCATGGATATCCGTTGGATGCCCCGCGCCAGGCCCGTGTCCTCGTGAAAATCAATCACAACGCCGTTGAGCCGGACCTCATCCTCGCAGACCTCAAAGCGGGAGGGCATGCCGGTGAGATAACGGGGGAGGACGCTGTCAGCCTTGACCCCGATAACGCCGCTGTGGCCACCTGTCATGCCGGCATCGGTGAGGAAGGCGGTTCCTCCCGACAGTATCTGCTCATCGGCCGTCTGCACGTGAGTATGGGTCCCAATAAGAGCTCCCACTCTTCCGTCCAGATAGAGTGCCAGAGCCTTTTTTTCGGAGGTCGCTTCTGCGTGAAAATCCACTAGGATGGGTAAGTTCCCGTCCGCCTGCAGCTCTTTAAGCTCCTCGTCTGCGACGCGAAACGGGCAGTCCAGGGGAGGCATGAAGACGCGTCCCTGCAGGTTCAGTAGGCCCAACCGCTTGCCGTTGCGGAGAAGGATGGTACGCCCCGCTCCCGGGCAGCCTCTAGGGTAATTTGCGGGGCGTATGAGGCGCGAATCCTCCTCCAGGATGGGATAGGAGGTGTTTTTATCCCAAATGTGGTTGCCCGAGGTCATGCCATCGACCCCGAGCTCCAGGAACTCCTCCATGATCTTCCCCGTCATCCCTTTGCCTGCGGCAGCGTTTTCGCAGTTGATGACGATAAAATCAAAACCCTCCCAGCGATCACGCAGGGTAGGGAGCGCTCTGGCAAGAGCTTCGCGCCCTGGACGGCCGACGACGTCTCCCACGAAGAGAACGCGCGTCATTTTGCCAACTCCGTTGCGCGCATCTCCCGGGAGACATTAACTTTGATCTGGCCCGGGTACTTCATCTCGGCTTCGATTTTTCGGGCGATGTCGTAAGCCAGTTTGTGGACAGTACCGTCGTTCGTGTTGCTGGGGTTGACGACAACGCGCACCTCTCGCCCTGCCTGGATGGCATAAGCCTTGCTGACGCCGTTGAAAGCCTGAGCCAGTTCTTCCAGCTTTTCCAGACGTTTGATGTAGGCATCCAGGCTTTCGCGCCGTGCGCCGGGGCGCGAAGCGCTGACAGCGTCCGCTAAAGAGACGATGACGTCATAAATAGAGTTCACCTCAAGGGTGTCGTGGTGAGAGGCGATGGCGCTGACCACATCCGGTTTCTCTCCAAAACGCTTTGCAAGGTCGGCCCCAATGGCGGCGTGAGGGCCCTCGACCTGATGGTCGACGGCTTTGCCTAGGTCGTGCAGGAGGCCTGCACGTTTTGCCAGTTCCTCGTCGACCCCCAGCTCTGCTGCGATCATCCCGGATATATGGGCGACCTCCAGGCTGTGGGAAAGAGCGTTTTGACCATAACTGTACCGGAACTTGAGCTGTCCTAAGGTGCGGGTGAGCTCGGCGTGAATATTTTTGATGCCGGTCTCCAGAACGGCGGCTTCACCGGCCTCCCTGATCTCCTCCTCCACATCCCTGGTAGCTTTTTCTATCAGCTCCTCAATGCGGGCAGGATGGATGCGCCCGTCCGCAATGAGTCTTTCGAGGGACAGGCAGGCTATTTCCCGGCGGACGGGGTCAAAACTGCTGAGGGTGACTGCTTCCGGGGTATCGTCCACGATGAGGTCGACGCCCGTTAATGTTTCAAAAGTGCGGATATTACGCCCCTCACGTCCGATGATGCGCCCCTTCATGTCGTCGTTGGGCAGAGGTACGACGCTGACTGTGGCCTCTGAGGCGTGCTCAACGGCGCAGCGCTGCATGGCAGAGACGATGATGTCCCTGGCCTTTCGGTCTGCCTCTCTTTGCGCTTTTTCCTCCAGCTCTTTGAGACGGAGGCCTATGGCGTGCTGAGCCTCCTCCTCCGTCTTGCGAAGAAGGAGTTCTTCCGCCTGTTCGCGAGTCATGCCCGCTATCTCCTCAAGGCGGGCAGCCTGTTGTTTGATGACGTTCTCAAGGTCCAGGCTGCGTTGCTGAAGCTCTTCCTGCTTGTGGCGCAGCTCCTCCTCCTTCTGGACCACCCGGTCCAGCTTGCGGTCCAGATTTTCCTCTTTTTGCTCCAACTTGCGTTCGGTTCGCTGCTGCTCGCTGCGGCGGTCCCGAATGTCTCTTTCCGCCTCCTGGCGGAGCCTGAAGATCTCCTCCTTAGCTTCTGTCAGACGGTCTTTTTTGACACGTTCTGCAGCTTCGGAGGCCTCTCTCATCAGCATGAGGGTTTGATTCTTGACGCCTGTCAGACGAGAGTTATCCACGGTCCTGAGGATCAGATAGCCGATGCCGACTCCGGCCATCAAGACCAATATAAAATAAAGAACGGAAAAATGCATGAGGTTGCCTCTCCTTCTCTTGCGGCCGCATGACGCGGACGACGGAAATATAATAATAAGGAGGCGCCGGTTAAGGAAGCGCTGGCTAAATCAGCGGTTCCATAATACGTGCGCCTCTTCCGAACTTAGAACTATCCCCACTAATAAAACCATTCCTTTGTAACAAGGTCCTTGCAAGAGGACGGCAGAAAACAAAGAGTTGTGAAAGACGCATTTTAAAGCCAAGAGTGCCAGACTCCCGACTCATTACCTTAATTGTACAGTTTTATG
>JAAYOR010000048.1 GCA_012520235.1 Fretibacterium sp. | reverse complement strand
TCCTGCTCTCCGCCGCTCTCGGGACCTTTCTGGGGGTCGCTGCAGCTCAAAAACGCGGAGGTGCCCTGGAGCGCCTGGTCCTCTGGAGCGGGGCTCTTTCTTTTTCCTTCCCCTCCTTTTTCGTCCAGCTGCTCTTTTTGCTCTGCTTCGCCTTCCTCTGGCCGATCTTCCCTCTCAGCGGCTCTATCTCCATCCCGCCGCCGACCGAGCCCCTTGCCGCGGCTCTGGATTACCTCCACCACCTGGCCCTGCCGCTCCTGTCGCTGGTCCTGATGAGTTTTGGCGGCTGGGCCTTGACCATCCGCAACCTGATGGTGAAGGCCCTGGGTGAGGAACACGTGCTGATGGCCCGCGCGCGCGGCCTGTCCCCCCGCCGCGTGGTCTGGAACCATGCCTTCCGCTCCGTCCTCCCGCCGGTGCTGACGCTCTTCCTGATGTCGCTGCCCGGGGTGGTGAGCGGGGCCGTGATCACCGAGACGGTGTTCTCGCTCCACGGCGCGGGACGCTTCCTCCTGGAGTCCGTGACAGCCCATGACTACCCTGCGGCGGGAGCAGCCTTCTTTCTGCTGGCGCTCCTGACCGTGAGCTGCAACCTCCTTGCGGACGTCTTCTGCGCTGCAGCCGACCCGAGGATTCGGCGAGAGGGGGCCCGGGAATGAGACGCCTCTCCGACCTTCTCAGCGGGCTCGCCCTCATCCTCCTGATCGTGCTGGCCCTCCTCAACCCCACCTCTCTGGCCCTGAGTGATGAGCCCGACTTTCCGCCCTGGTCCCGGCCCGTCTGGTCGCCGTTGGGCAAGGACATGGGGCCGCCTCTGACGCTACATCTGAACCAGGAGGGGCGCCTTCCCTTTTCCTGGAGCTGGAGGCCCCCTCTGCGCGTCGCTCTGACCGGCACGCTGGAGCCAGGCGGGCGAGTGGCGCTCCTGACCCCCGAGAACTCCTTCACGCTGGCTCAGGCGGATTCGCACCCACAGACCCTGGACCTTGACGCGCGGGACATCCCCTTCAAGCGCCATCTCGGGTTCGAACCCTTCGACAACCTCCCCTCCCACCTCTTCGCAACAAGAGGCAACTATGTCGTGGCGCTGGAGGGACGAGGGAACGTGACCCTGGGCCTGGAGGGAGGCCGACACGGTCTCCTGGGCACGGACCAGAGAGGGCGGGACGTTGCAGCTCTCTTCCTGGGAGGCGTGCGGGTCTCTCTCATCGTGGGGCTCTCCGCAACTCTCATCGCAACTCTGCTGGGGCTCTCCATCGGACTTCTCTCCGGCTACGCCGGCGGCTGGCTGGACGCACTCCTCATGCGCCTGGTGGACATCCTGCTCTCCATCCCAACCCTGCCCATCCTGATAGTCCTGGCCGGCATGTGGGGGCACAGCCTCTGGAATCTGGTGCTGGTGCTCTCGCTCTTCTCATGGATGGGGACCGCCCGGACAGTCCGGGCCATGACCTTATCCGTCCGAGACGCGCCCTGGGTGGAAGGGCTTCGGGCTCTGGGTGCGCGCCGAAGCTACATCCTGGTCCGGCACCTCGTGCCGGAGGCCCTGCCGCTACTACTCTCCACCATCGTCCTGGGCGTGCCGGGCGCCATTTTGTCGGAGGCCGGGGTGGCCTTCCTGGGGCTCTCGGACCCCCTGTTGCCCTCCTGGGGCCGGATGCTGCACGAGGCCCATACCTTCGGGGCCTTCACTCAGGGAGCCTGGTGGGTCATCCTGCCGCCGGGGCTTGGGATCGCCCTCATTTGCCTCATCTTCATGAACCTGGGCCGCCGGCTGGAAGAGAGGGCCGACCCGCGCCTGTTCCTCATCCCGGGCGTTCCCAAGAAAGATCCGGAAGCTCTCAAAAAGCTCAAGGAAACGGAGGGGCAGCCATGACGCTGGAGTTGAGAGGACTGAACGTCACCTATCTCACACCTCAGGGAGAGGTCCCGGCCGTTCGCGGCTGCGACCTGACCGTCAAGCGCGGGGAGCTGACCGCTCTGGTGGGCGAGTCGGGCTGCGGCAAGACCAGCGTCCTGATGGCCGTCCCGCGCCTGCTGCCCGTCTCCGCCCGGGCAGAGGGAGAGATCCTGTGCGACGGGACGGACCTGATGCGCCTCAATGAACCGGACCTGAACCGATGGCGTTGGCGGCGCCTCGCCCTGGTGCCTCAGGGCTCCAGCTCCGCCTTTTCCCCTCATCTCTCAATAGAGACACATTTCCGCGAGGCGCTCCTCCGCCATCGCGTCGTCAGGACAGGGCAAGCCGCCCGGGCCAGGACCCACGAGCTTCTGGAGGACATGGGGCTCACTTCTTCCTTCGCACGCCGTTACCCTCACGAGCTCTCCGGCGGCCAGAAGCAGCGCGCCGCCCTGGCCCTGGCCCTGGCCTGTGACCCGGACTATCTGCTGGCGGACGAGCCGACCACGGCCCTGGACGTCGTCATTCAGAAAGAGGTCATGACCCTGATAGCGGACCGCACCCGTTCGAGAGGGCTGGGGCTGCTGCTGGTCACTCACGACCTGCTGCTGGCCTCCGAGTTCTGCGACACTCTGCACGTGATGAAGGACGGCCGGATCGTGGAGAGCGGGTCGGTGGACTGCATCTGCAGGACGCCCGAGCATCCCTACACCCAATTGCTCCTCGCGGCTCTTGTCCCTGACCCTGAGGCAGCGGAGCCAAACGCGCGTTCGGAGGTGACAGCACATGACTGACCCCGTGATTGCGGTCGAGGGGCTCTCCGTGGAGTTCCGCAAACGCGCCGCCCTCCCCTTCCTTCGTCCTCCGGAGACCATCCGGGCTCTGGACAACCTCTCACTCTCCGTGAGGAAGGGTGAGAGCTTCGCCGTGGTGGGGGAATCCGGAAGCGGCAAGACCACGCTCCTGCGTGCGCTTCTGGGGCTGATCCCAACCTCAGGCTCGGTTCGGCTCTGGGGTGTGGACTGGTCAGAGCGGGACGAGGCGGGACGCAGGGAGGCCCGGCGCCGGATCGGCTACGTCTTTCAGGACCCTCAGGCCTCCTTGCCTCCGACCCTCACGGTGCTGAAGGCGGTGACGGAACCCTGGGACCTGGTCTACCCGGACCGCCGTCCCGAGGGCGCAGAGCGCGCCCGGGCGCTTTTGAGCGAGCTCCGGCTCCCGGAGCCCCTGTGGGGCGCGCGGGTGAAGCACGCGGTCTCAGGGGGGCAACGCCAGAGGGTCGCTCTGGCGCGCGCCCTGGTGCTGGAGCCCGAGCTGCTCCTCTGCGACGAACCCACCGCGATGCAGGACATCTCGACGCGGGGCGAGGTGCTGGACGTGCTCCTGCGCCGCGTCAGGGAGGGCATGACGATGATCCTGGTGACACACGATCTGCTCCTGGCGCGCCGCGCTGCGGGACGAGCCGTCGTGCTGCGACATGGCGTCTCCGTGGAGACGGGCGACACGGCTGCGCTGCTGCAAAACCCCGTTCACCCCTACACCCGGGCCCTGATCGACGCCCTGCCCAGGATGCGGACATAGGAGAGTTTTTAAGAAAAGACGGGGACGGCCTTTAAAGTACTTCTGTACTTTAAAAGG
>JAAYOR010000047.1 GCA_012520235.1 Fretibacterium sp. | reverse complement strand
TCCGCCCACACCCGCAAGGGAACAAGATCCCTTGACCCTTTTCAAAAAACGAGCCGAACCCGATGGGGCCCTGTGCTTTCCGTCCGTCAAGGGCGGCTCTACGCGCCCGGCGCCAAAAACGGCCCCACTCCCTTGTCCAGAATATCCTGGTAGTCCGGGATGTTCTCCACCTGCACGGCCTTGTCCGGGCCCAGCACCATGCCCAGCAGGTTCATGCAGAGCCGTACCGCCGTGACGTGGCGGGCCACACGAAACTCAAGGGGCTGGTCCTCCTCGTAGGGGATGAAGAGCAGCCCCAGCTTGGAGGCCTTGGCATAGGCCTTGTCCCGACCGGTCAGTACCAGAGCCTCGTCCGTCCGGCCCCTCAGGCGGCCCTGGCTGGGGTTGCCGGACTCCATCAGGATCGCCAGAGTGTCCTCGGAGGCGTCGCCCCACTCCCTGTGGCTCAGGCCGCGCAGGTTGACCGGCGAGGGTTCGATGCGCATGGGAATCCCCTCGAATTCCAGCTCCATTGAGGCGGTCGCGGCCAGCTCCATCGCCCGCTCGTGCGCCACCATGGCGTTGACCACGGGATACTCGGGCGAGGCCTCATGCAGGTCGAAGGCTAAAGACACCTTCTCCTTGAGGATCAGCGCGAGGATCGCGTAGGAGACCCGCTGCGTCAGCCCGTCGTCGAGGCGGCCCGGATAGCCGCGGTTCAGGTTGCTCCGTGAGGAGCCGTCCAGCTTCTGCCCGGAGGGATGATGGATGTAGATGTCCGGGTCCGGCCACTGGTGGATGGGGTTCGTGGCCCGAGAGCCGAACTTGAAGACGCGCGACCGCCCCTCGCCCTGGTCCAGACGGAAGCGCTGCGGCGCCGCGTCCTGAGGCGAATTGTGCGTGAAGGCCGAACGGTTGGCGAACGGCACGACGATCAGGCGTCCCTCCGTCACGCGCGCCCGCTCCAGGTAGAGGACGGCGGAGACGTGAGACGCAGGCTCGTTGGGGTGCGTGCCGCCCAGAATCAGGACCGTGCCGCCCGGCTTGGAGCCGGTCTGGATGTACACGTCGGTGTCGCCGGGCGAACCCGCAAGCGAGGACTCCCACTCGGAGAGGCGGTGATGCTCGAATCCCGGAGCGGGCACGACCGTGTCGTCCACCCACATCGACATGAAGGAGCGCGCCGCAAGCGTCCCGATGAGCGCCGCGACCAGCAGCAGGGCCACGGCAGTGAAAGCGTTGCCCTTAAATCGATACTCCATGCCTTTTCTCCCCCTACTTGATCATCAGGATGCGCAGCACCATGGGGATCAACACCATGGCAGCCGTGACCTGCTTCCAGAACGAACGCTCGCGGAACAGGCACCGCAAAACGAAAAGGGCCATGAAGACGAGAATGCCCCGATATATGAGAGTCAGCATAAGATGTCCTCCTTACCCGGCATCAGTAGATCAGCCTGGCGATGTCGTTGCTCATGAGAATCACGGCGATCCCCCAGAGGGCGAGCAACACGGACGGTACGATGCAGCGTTTCAGGACGGGGAAATAGTTCTCCTCGCCCACCACCTGAGCCGCAAAGATCCCGGCCAGAGCCGTGGGGGGCATCAGGTCCCCCAACGCAGCCACAAGGCTGAGCGCGGAGGCAACGACGATGGAGTTGTAGTTCAACAGGGCCAGCAGGAAGGGCACCCCGAGCACGGACGCCGACCCGAAGGCCGAGACCGCGCCGAAGAGCGGCATGGATATAGCGATGCCCGCGTAGAGAGCCCAGGAAGGGAGGCTGAGCGCGGAGACCACCACAAAGCCCTGAACGCCGATCCGGGTCATGATCTGGATGAACATGCCCACGCCCATCAGAATGCCCATGACGGGCAGGGCGTCGTTCACCGCCTCCGTCACGGTGTCCATGAAGCTCCAGCGCGTGCCGGACAGGAAGCCCGCCGCGGAGGCCAGCAGAAAGATCACCGGCATCCCCAGCGCAACATACTCCGGCACGAACTGTTCGAGCGCAAAGAGCACCACCAGGACGACTACCGGCAGCAAGAGCCGGAACGTCAAGGGTCGGGACTCCATCTGCCTCAGCTGCGCCTCAAGCGCGGCCTCGTCGGAGAAGCGGCGGATACCGGGGTAGATCATCGTCAAAGCGTAGACCACAGCCAGCGGCACGGTACAGATCAGCAGCGGCACGGCGAAGCCCACATAGGGAATGTCCACCCCGGCGCAGATGATCATCGCCGGGATGCTGATGGGCGGGGCGATCATCCCCAGCAGCGCGCCCATCGCTACAACGGCCGCAGTGGCGATCCGGGAGAGCCCCAGCGTCATCAGGACGGGGGAGACCAGTGCGCCCGTGGTCAGCACTGCGGCGGTGGAGGAACCTGTGATCATCCCCGGCACCATGATGATCCCCATGATCCCCAGACTGAGCAGCGCCGGAAATCGGCGGAAGCGTCGGATGACCCAGGCGGAGAGAGAGTCCAGGAGCCCCGTGCGCTGGATCACCTTCATGAAGATCATGGCGGAGCAGATCACCATGATGGTGTTGACGTAGCCGAACGCGCCCTCCACCAGGTGACGGAGAAGGGAATCAAGGGAACCGACCCCTCCTGCCAGAGCGCCGACGATCGCGGACAGAGCCATCGCAACCGCAATGGGCAAGTTCCAGGCGAAGGCCCCGAACGCGAACGTTCCGATCATGAGGAGGGTGTAGAACCCCTCAGGCCAGAACCAATCCATGGCCCTTTACAGGACGCCCCATTCCGTCAGGACCGTCTTGAGCGGCTCTGCCGTCCCCTTGACGTTCGGCGCGGAGAGGATGGGCGTATTCGTGGGCTCGGCGATCCGCTTGAAGATGCCGTCGTTGTCCCCGCCGTCAACGATGATCATGGAGTTCGCAAAGGGAGCGACCGACTCGATGAAGAGGTCGGAGAGCGTTCCCCGGCGGCCCTCGCCGCCTACGTGCATCACCAGGATCTTACTGCCCCCAGCCTTGGCCTTCTCCAGCAAGCCTTTGGCCCTCGCCAGCTCGTCGTCCTTGTCGATCCCTGCGGCGCCCAGACCTTTGGAGCTGCCGCCGACCACGGCGACGAGAACCTTGCAGTCCTTCAGGTCCTCAGCCTTCAGCAGAGGCTGATAGTCGGGGACCAGGTTCAGCCCCTTCATCACCACCCGCACCATCATCGCGTCGGGACTCTGCCCCACGGAGGTCAGCGTCACATCCGCTGCGGACGCCGCCCCCGCCGTCAGGAACAGCGCCAACAGCGCAAATAGAACCCAAACCCAAAGTTTTTTCATTTTTTTCGTTCCCTTCATTTCCGTACCCCCTCCTGATTCGATGGCTCCCGCAATGTTCCCACGGGAGATGGATAAAAGACGAGTCAAAAAAATACCGCTCAAATTTATTATACTAAAGAAAAGACCCCCTTGGACAGAGGGCCTTCTATTGGAAAAAATCAATGCTGGGTCTCTTTCGCTCTACCTCATCAGATGCGCCTCAGAGACGTTCAGGGTTCTAACCTCCTCCCAGGGCGCTGAGCTGACGGGCAGACGCAGCCAGCAGCCTCTGCCGTGCAACTCCAGGGAGACTGGTTCCGAGTGAGGATAACATTGCCCAACAAAAAATCCCCCCTATCCCAGAACAATCCTTTTTTCAATACCTCAGAGTCGACTTACCTTTGAAACCCTATTCAATCATAGCACAGCCTTGGTGAAAGCATGCGACAAGGGCAGTTGTCCCTCTCCACATTTTCTACTCATTCCATCGTTTTACAAAAAATCATAAGCCCAACTCGCATATTGCCCCACCGCCGGCAAAGAGGCAAGCAAGAGATGGCATGCTATTTTTACAGGCGTGGCTCATGCTAAGCTTGCACAACTATCGGAATATTATGAATAATCTCCTCAGCCTTGAGAAAATACGTCGTTGCCATGGCGGAGGCTTTGTGTTCGGAGGGACAGTTGGCTGTAATACAAGAACCAGACTCAGACCCCACTGCCCTCTGAATTATAAATGGAGGCTGAATTGCATGGGGCTCATAGGGCAATTTTTAAGCAGAAAAGCGATGTTTCTTGAGCTTTGTGAACAAGACTCTTTGAGGAAATCAAGGATGCTATTGATAACGGCGCCAATGTCAATGCGAGGGGTGATGCGGGCGCGACAACACTCATACGGGCATCGCGATATAACCCCAACCCCGAGAGAAGGAAACTGATGAGCGGGCTGTTCATCAGGGGAGCAGATATAAGGATCAGAAGAGCGAGAACGATCTCGGAAATGCTTATGTAGACTGGGTTTTGCGTCAGGAGAGTCGTTTTCGGAGGCAGCAATAAGAGAGGCGGGAGAAAAGGGTATACGTAAGATTGATAGACGGTAAAAAGTGTGCAAGGATGCTCATAGACATAGATTTGTCGGGATTTGAAGAAATCGAACTAAAATAGTTGCGGATTGCTCCACTTTGAGTTCCAAATTAAAAGATTAAAAGGAGGGAAGCGCTTTTTTGACGCAGCGAGAGGGTATAGGGTCCGTTTTTTTAAAATTTTCCCTACACAAGCACTTGCTTGACCCATGAATAGCTTTCCTATGGATTTTAGATCGCTGAGGCTGGTTGTCAAAAAGAAATTCATGCGGTATAATTCACTTTTGTAAGGATTGGGCGGATATAGCTCAGTTGGTAGAGCATCAGCTTCCCAAGCTGAGGGTCGCGGGTTCGAATCCCGTTGTCCGCTCCAGAATGTGCCCCGGTCGTATGTATGTGATCTGACATAGGCCGGTTAAAGTTAAGGCCTCGCTTGTTAGCGGGGCCTTTCATTATAAAGAAGAAATTCCTGTTTCAACGGCTCGCGTCGTTCAGTTGCTGAAGGACATCGGTGTTTTTGAGCTTTTCATTTTCTTGTGCATAATCTATTGCCCTTTTGCCCAACTTATCTTTTAATTCAGGGTTCGCTCCAGATTGCAGAAGAGTCGTTATCACCTCGGAATTGGGGTTATTCCATGCCGCAAACATGAGGGCTGTCCGGTCCGTTTCATCTCGCTCATTGACGCCGGCTCCGGCGTTGAGCAGAGTCGCCAGCACTGCGGAGTTGGGATTGTTGCCTGCCGCCACCATGAGTGGTGTCAGGCCATCCTCAGTTCGTTCATTGACGTTGCTACGCAAAACCTCCGGTCCAGCACCGGCGTTTATCAAAGTTGTCAGCACCTCGGGATTGGGATTCGCACTCGCTGCCATCATAAGCGCTGTCCAGCCCTTATCATCTCTTGCCTTGACATCGGCACCACCTTGGATGAGAGCTTCGAGCTCTTTTGGATCGGAATTATCGCGCGCTGCCCGCATGAGTGCCGTCAGGCCATCAGCATCTCTTGCGTTGACGTCGACAGCCAACGCTGCCCCTCCGAAAATGAAGACTCCGACTAGAACAGCGATGCATTTCCTTAAAACTGAAGCTCTCATTCCAACACCTCCGAGTAATAATGCAAGCTAAATATAGGTCATGCCACAACAATAACATTTTGTTTCGTGCTTGTCTACTTATTGAAGGCAGAACAACGACAATGATTTTTCGAATTTCTTGACAACTTAAGGCTCCGCCGTTAGAATAGCGCTGTACTTCAGGTTGAACCCTTTTATTCCACGAGGTTTACGAGTGTCAGCGACTTCTATGAAATTGAGGATCGCTGATGTGACAGGTGTTTCTTTGACAGTTGGGATCCGGTTTCGTTTTGATGACGGACGCGAACCGTCTCTCACGAGGAGAAAAAGATTCCAAACAGGAGTTTCAATGATAGCTATCCTCGCTCATCCGAGGGATAGCTATTTTTCACCGCCGGCGGGCTGATGGCCTACGCAATCCGTTGAAATAAAAAAACATTGAAACGGGGTGTATACGGCTCTTCTCAAGAGCTTTGCTTTTGAGAGGCCACAAAATATTATTTTTCATAAGGGGGGCTCTGAATTGTCGCCAGAGGGTGTGCATTTCATTGTGGAGGCTTCCGGCTGCGGCGAGGTCATTGGCGACGTCGTCAAGATGCAGGATATCCTGGTTGAAGCGGCCAAACGGGCTAACGCTCAGGTATGGTCGGTCTCTTTCAACCGCTTTCCGCCGAATGGAGTCAGCGGCGTGGTCGTGATCAGCGAGTCACACCTTTCGGTCCATACCTGGCCCGAAGTCAGGTACATGGCTCTGGACATTTACACCTGTGGCGCTCACAGCAAGCCCTTCAAGGCAGTTGAGTACGTTCTGGAAAAGATCGGGGCCAAGCGCAGCCACATCACGGAGATCTCCCGTGGCCTGGACGACGACGACGAGGTTTACTACCACTCCTTCATCACCTGGGAGAAGTTCCTCGGCAAGAACGAGGAGGATAAATAGTCTCGCTCGGTCGAATAGGGCCTGAACAAGGGGCCTTTTCACAGAAGCAAGGGGCTTTTCCGCAGGGGCATGGGGTTTTCGAGAGAGACGGATGTGGCTCCTGTAAAGACTGATGGTGCCCTTGGTTCCGGCGGTCTCCGGGTTCGGTTTGCCCCGGTGCGTATATCTGTGTTTTGTGCTTATCAAAAGACGGGCTCCCCGGGGCCTGTTTTTTTGTGTTTTTATGCGTGCGCCTGGGACTGGGATAAGACGAGGGCGAAGAGGCGGTGTGCCGTTAGGAGGGAGAGTCACGATGGTTTCCGTCGACAATGACATCAACATTGATGTTCCGCGCATCCTCATTGCTGCGACTCAGAGCGGGGCCGGGAAGACGACGATCGTCTCCGGGCTCCTGGCGGCTCTCCGCGCAAGGGGCCTGAAGGTCTGCGGCTATAAGGTAGGGCCGGACTATATTGACCCCGGCTATCACCGCCTGGCCGGGGGAGAGCCTGTGTACAACCTTGACACCTGGCTGACTGACGAGCAGACCTTGCTGAACCTGTTTGCCCGAACGTCGCAGGGGGCGGACGTAGCTGTCGTCGAGGGGGTCATGGGGCTCTACGACGGCGGCGCAGGCGGCGTCAGCAGCAGCGCGCAAATAGCCCGGCTGCTGGGGTTGCCTGTGGCGCTGGTGCTGGACGCTAAATCGATGGGTGAGAGCGCAGCGGCCGTGGCCCTCGGGTTCCGGGACTACGACCGCAGGACAGACCTGAGGGGCGTCATCCTGAACCGCTTGGGCTCGGACAGCCACAGGGAGCTCGTCAGCTCAGCGCTTGAGCGTATCGGCATCCCTGTGTTGGGTGCGCTCCATCGAGACGAGATGCTTGCAGTTCGGGAGCGTCAAATGGGGCTTCTGCCGGCCGAGGAAAACGGGGACCGGGAGACCGTCTCCCGGATGCGCGCAGCCGTCGAACGAGGGCTGGACCTGGAGGTGCTGCTTGAGGCCGCCCGGAGCGCGCCAAGGCTCTCCGTCCCGTCCCTGCCGGCCCCGGCGCGCCGTGCTGCCAGGCTCCGAGTGGGAGTGGCGCGTGACCCCGCCTTTTCCTTTTATTACCCCGAGAGTCTGTCGGCTCTGGAGGAGCGAGGGGCGGAGCTGGTGTTCTTCAGCCCACTCCGTGACTCTGCAGTTCCGGAGGTCGATCGTCTCGTGTTTGGCGGTGGGTTTCCGGAGGTCTTTGCCGGGGAGCTCGCCGCAAACTTGGGCATGAAGGCCTCCATCCGCGCGGCGGCTGCGAGCGGTGTCCTCATCCTTGCGGAGTGCGGCGGTTTTATGTACCTGACCAAAACGCTTCGAACTCTGGAGGGCTCTGTCTTTGAGATGGTGGGGCTGATTGAGGCGCATTCTGCGATGAACGCCCGGCTCCAGACCGTGGGCTACGTGGAGGCTGAGGCCCTGAAAGACACGGTGCTCTGTCCTGCAGGGACCGTCCTGCAGGGCCACGAGTTCCGCTTCTCCACCGTCGAGCCCGAGGCCCCCGAACGCTTCCCTTGGGCGTTCCAAATCACCCGGAAGCGCACCGGTGCGACCTCCCTCGGAGGATGTGCCGCACCCGGGCTCCTGGCCTCTTATCTGCATCTGAACCTGCTGGGTAACCCGGCCTGTGCCGACTGGTTCCTGGGGATAGCTTCGGATGCTTCGGATGTCTAAGCTTATGCGAAGTTTGAGTTAAATAAAAGGCGGCCGCAAATGTTTTGCAGCCGCCTTTTTGTGACTCATTTGGAATTTGCACCGGAATCCGCATCGAAATCCGCGCTTATTTTTCCATAAGTTTTGCGAATACCGTCTTGTCTATGCGGCTTCCGGTAAGGAAACGCTCTTCGTAGTTTTCCCAACCGCAGAAGTCGAACAGGGCCTTTTCGGTAGGCTTGCTCCAGACTCCGTCCGAGTCTCCCTTGTAATATCCTATCTCTGCCAGCTTAGCTTGTATCTTCTTGATGTCGTCCGACTTCAAATCGATGATTTCTTCGGGAGTACTCTTGTTGAAGTAAAGTTCGTGGAGATCCAGAAGGTGAATAAGTTTCTTTATGGGCTCCGGGTCGTCGTCCACCCTGAGGTCTATGGCAAGATCATTGAAGCCGCCATAGCTTCCGCCTTCTTTGAATACCATGAGAGCGGAACTCTGCCTTCCTCGCCTGTCGCCTCCGGCATCCTGTGCCGTATCCATAGCTAAAACCAAGCGGCGAGCCAAAGTGCCCTTTGTATTTTGGAATGTCTCCGCCAAGGCTTTTACGGTTTCTTCGCTTACAAGGATATTCCCCTGTGCAGCGAAGTTTTCCCCGCATATTCCACCGGCATAATCGAAACAAGAGCTCCCCGTGTATGTGTAAGAGCCTCCGTTTGCATCGACTATCCCGAATTGCCTGTGTTCCTTTTCCGGGTCTAATTCCAAGAGGGCCTTAGCGACTCTTTCTGCCGAATATCCCTTTGCCAGTATGGCTCTCCCTATTTCTCCGAAATCCAGGTTTGCCATGGCTTGAGTTGCGATGATACCGCCGCCGGCTTTCCCCCAGATGACGGCAGAGCCTGCAGCAAGAAATTTGGATTGAACGGCTCCACCCAGTTCGCCTGTAACCGGATCGCGGGCAATGATGGAAAAAGTGGAAATCATTTTTGCCTCCTTGCTGTCGAACGATAGATGCTTGCGAATATGAGTGCCATAAGACCGGTGACTAGGAGTTGACCGGCCGATTCGCCGAGAAGACCGTCTCCGAAAGCTACAACCGAGCTCAATCCCGTAGTCGTGAGTATGGCTATGACTATACCTATTATGGCATCTCCGGCGACCATTCCCGAAGAGAACAGTGTGCCGTGACGAATATCTCTGTCTTTCTTTTCTACGACATGCCTTATTACTCCGCCGATGTATACCGGTACGGAGAGATGGACAGGCAGGTATACTCCGATGGCAAAGGGAAGGCTGGCTTTACCCATGAGTTCGCATGTAATCCCAATAGCTACTCCGATTAAAATGAGTCCCCAGGGAAGATTTCCGCTGAAGATTCCTTTTACCAGGACAGCTATTACCGAGGTTGCCGGTGCCGGGAGCTGTGAACTTCCGACCGTGTAGGCTTCGTGAAGCAGGCTTAAGACAAGGCCGCTCATTCCTGCGAATATTACACCGCCCAGAAGCTCCATAACCTGCTGGTCTTTGGGAGTTGCGCCTACCAGGTAGCCTGTTTTGAGGTCTTGAGAGATGTCGCCTGCAACCGCTGCGGCAACCGTGACAATAGAACCGATTACTACGGCTGCGACCATACCCTCTTTACCGGTGAATCCTATAGCTCTGAACAGTATGGAACTGAAGAATATTGTGGCGATAGTCATTCCCGAAACGGGGTTGGATGAAGAGCCGACGACTCCGACTATCCGAGATGAAATGGAGACGAACAGGAAGCCGAATAAGCCTACCAGAAGCGCACCTAAAATTCCTACGGGGAATGCCGGTATTACCGCCACTGCAAGAACGCTTACTAAGAACAGAACGGCTAAAATCTTGGGTGACATATCCCGTTCGGTTCTGATAGCGTTCGCCCCGCCCACGCCGACACCTTTGCTGAGGCCTTTTATCGAGTCGGCTACGACAGGCATAGCCTTAATAAACTCGAATATACCGCCGACGGTGAGGGCGCCGGCTCCTATATATTGTATATAGTTTTCCCATATTCCCCAAGGACCTAGATCTGCGATGGTATCTACTGCGGGGAACAGAGCAATTCCGAGATCTTGACCGACTATCGAAATAAGGGGAATTATTACGACCCATGCGAGGAGACCGCCTGCCAGCATGACTCCCGATATTTCAAGCCCGATCAAATATCCGACTCCTGCCAGCGACGGGTATGCGTCCATACCTATAACTCCGCCGGGCAACTTGGGTATTGCCATTTCGATGCCTTCGGGAAAGAGCATGAATCCGGATTGAACAAAACGGAAGAGGGCTCCTATAAATCCGCCTTGGAATACCTGCTTTGCGCTTACGCCGCCTTCTTCTCCGGCTATGAGTATTTCGGCACAGGCGGTACCTTCCGGATAGTGAAGCTCGTCGTGCTGCTCGACGATGAGATAATGACGAAACATTACCATTGCGACGACTCCGATAATTCCGCCGAACAGTGCGATCAGAGATACCAGAGTGAGTGTGGGCTTGTAGTCCAGCATGAATAGTGCAGGTACGCTGAAAACAACACCCGCCGCAACGGCTTCTCCTGTGGATGCTATCGTCTGCGCAATGTTGTTTTCCAAAATGGTTCCCTTGCGCAGAATTCCTTTCAGGATGGCCATGCTCATTACGGCTGCCGGAATAGATGCGCTTACCGTCATCCCGACCTTTAGTCCGAGATAGGCGTTGGCTGCTCCAAAGAAGACCAGAAGTACAATTCCCGTTATTACCGAAAGCCAAGTTATTTCCGGCACCTTTTGATCGGGGGGAATGTAAGGTTTTACTTCAGACGATTTTTTCAATTCGTTTTCCTCCAATCTTGATTCTACTTCTTGAGTTGGGTGATAACTAAAGTACAAAGTGAGAGCCGGGAGAAAAACTCCACAGTATTTCCTTCCACTATAGGATAACTAACAGGTAATGTAAAGATGCAGAAGCATAGAGCGAGATTTCGGGACTTTTACAATGCTAGAATAAGTATTAGCAGGCGACCGGCTCTTTGGGACCGTAGGCCCCGAATGTCGTATAGCATAGAGTGCTTTGGAGGAAGCCATGAAGAACAGTTTATGGAAATCACTGGGCACACAACACACTGTTGTGGAAAACACCCAAAAGGAATCTCCAGAGGAAGGATTATCTCCGTCAGAAAAGAGTTCGACTAAGAATACATGGGCGGCAAGATTAAGCGCTATCCATCTCTGGATCAGCATTCAACCCAGCAAAAGAAAACGCAACAGGTTGAAACGGGCTGCCCAGCTTTTGGAAAGCTTGCTGGTAGATGAGGTATCTGGCGGCAAATCTATTACTGAAAGCGCAGACTTTGGCGCCGTGGTGCGTCGAGCCAGGCAGAGCAAAAGCATTGGTTTTTTTCAAGCGCGGTCAGTAAAAAAGTTGGTGCACCAGTACAAAGCATACGGCCGACCGATCGCATCTCTGCTTGCAGCAGTGCAAGATAACCCAGAAAAACCTCTGAAAAACAAGTCAACGCAGAAACGCCAGGAAGCTGCTGTAACAGAACCGATCGGAAATGCACAAAACCCACAAACGATATGGAACAGCACAAAAAAATTATCAGGAAAAGATTTGGATGCAGGAGCAACAAATCCTAAAGAGTTAACTGAGAGGTCAATTGCTGAGCTGTTATCACGAAGCGATGAAGCCACACGGTGGGAAGAAATTGCCTCTGTGCAAGAAATGCTACAGAAAGAAACAGATGAATGGGAAGAATTTACCTCTGTGCAAAAAATGATACAGGGAGAAATAGATGAATGGAAAAACGTCAGTGCCAGTGCTCCTGTGGAAAACATTGATAAACAAGAAGAAACTTCACATGAAGATATAAGAGCTACCAATTATTTTGAAGAGACATCAATAGCCTCGGAAGAAGCGTTTCATGTGGAAGAAGCAAAAAAATCCCTCCTCAGCTTAGAGGTTGATAAAACGGATTCCAGCACTCATACCCAAACTGCAACTGAATCGCATAGCCAAAAAGAAGTATCGAAAGAAGCAAGTGCTGACGAAACCTTCGAGCTGAATATCGCAGAGGATATCGCAGCTTGGCCACGAGATGACAAAGTGTGGACTTTAGGTGAATGGGCCCTGTTGCTTGATTGGCATCTGAAGTATGCGAACCTGACCGCTAGCCAGCAAAGAGATCAAATTCGCGTTTTTTCTCACTTGTTGAGGACAGCAGCAAAGGAGGCGGGCTTTCCAGTAAACGAACAATACCGTAATGAGGCAGGGATCAGTTCTCAGCACAGTTACTTAACCAGTTACATAGCCGGAAGTAAGGGGACCTACAAATATGCCGCTGGCATGGAACAAGTTGTCAAGCTGTTCCGACACCGGAAAAGCGAGTTTGATCTTCTACTGGCAGCTTTCCAAGAACGCTTGGGCGTGGCAGAAAAACTCCAGGATGAACGGGATGAAGAAGATGAATCAGTGGAGAGTTTCACAGATGCGGACGATTTGATTGATGAAACAGATGAAAATCTTGAGCTGGATGACGACGAAAGAGAGAGTGATGCGCAAGAGCCGCAAGCCTCACCTTTATCCGCGATGAATGGCGGGCTTGCATCACTTGCATCAGTACCAGATGAAATCGTGGATGCCCTGCGTCTTTCATACCCAGATAAGCGATATCCATCTACTGGTTTCATAGAGGACTTCACGCAAAAATCAAAGCTACCACAGACTTTGATAGAGCAGCATAGGCACGCCCTACTTCACCCCAAATGGATGGAAAAAATCGGATTCCGCCCCATTGAGTCAGAAATGAAAACCATGCCAGGCAAGGTATACCTTGCACCAGGTTATGAAGCATTGGAGCCAGTTTTGCAGCAGGCATTTTTTGCACAGCCGCTGCTTGGCAACATTACGCCAAAGCCGGAACAAAGAGCTCTGTTGTTCGAGTCAGCCATGGACACCCTTAATCAAGTATTAAAACACGGAAAACCATTGAGCCCAGTTCAGAGGGACATTCTGGTCTTGGAAACTGTGATGTTATTGCAGCGATGGAACCAACAGAACGAAAACCATCAAGACACCGCGTTTTGGGAATATATCTGCACCCAGTATGGGCTACGTTATGACATGTCGGACTTTGGGTACAGCAAAACATACAGCGAATTTAAAAAAGCCATCAGACTTAGTTTGCGTCGACATAATCGCTTAATGGCAAGAAAAGGCAAACGGTATTACACCACCATGCTAACCCAAGCCATGGCACCCAAAGAAAAGTTTTTTGATTTGTTCGAGCAAATTTTTGGTTTTTACGCTAAAAACCTGCAATATCAATATATTGCTGATGATCCTGCCTTCACGACATTTTCACTGGCAATGAAACGTAGACTTGATAGCAAACAAGCTTTTCCTGATGAGTCAGTATATATTAAAAGTGTACAATCCTCATCTGCTATCGAGCTGCTTTTTACCAGATGTCCCTATGCTATGGCTGACTTTGTTGAATCAGCCATAGCCTTCATTGATGGTTTGGTATCCGGCAGAGAAGCAAGTAGGGAAACCTATTTGCAGGAGCTGCTGGGGGATTGGTATGCGCAAAGAAGCAAAGAAGTCAGGGAACGCAACAAAAGTGAACGCCAAGCTCGTGGGCTGGAAAAAACAGTCACTGACTTTAGAAACATCAGACCCATTTTCCAGTTGCGGGAGAACCTGTTGTATCTGTTGCTCCCTTCCATCCGTCTGGGAGAACAGCATGAGCAGTTGCCTGAGTTGCAGATTTATTGCGAGGGCTTATTGCTGCACTCACAGCATTTATCCTGGTTTGGCGATCAGTTCAGTATCACCACACAAAAAACGGAAGTTCCTTTAGGAACCTTGTTAAAGAGTGCAAATAACTATCACATCCGTGTGGTCATCAATTATGGCGGAGAGACACTTTATGACTCCGACAAACTGTTGCACCGCCCTGCCATTGTGTTTGACGCTCGGGGATTTGAAGTAAGCGGTAGGCCGGAAATCGATCAGGTCATTTATTTGCTGGCGCCACAAAATGCTGTAGTCGATGAAAGAATTGAAGATGCCTATCAGTGCGAGTTGCTCAACAGCACTGGCCAGCTGTACAGGGTGCTCTTGTCACCCAACACAGAGTTGATAGTCAATGGCCGTAATTTGTATCCCTCCATTGTGAGAGCTGGAGATATTCACATAGAAAAACCAGCTGAGCCCTTCAAGTCTGCAGTCTATGTTCATCAACAGACGGAATGCACAATATACACCAAGGCGCCTGTCTTGTACGTTCAAACAGAGGAGAACTTGGGAAAAAAATACCGAGTGTCCATCAACGAAGAGGTTGTTGCACTTGTTTCTTTCCCCTATCATCCAGAACGAGGGTGGCAGGTTGATCTGGTAGCAGACAAATCCCCCAAAGAAATAAAGATCATTGATAACGAAACCCAGCAGCTTGTCTATTCCTCATCTTATGTGGTTTGGCCGGATTTTAGCTTAACGCTTCATGGGTATCAATCATTCATTTCCGGCACCAATGGGCATATTAAAATTAACGATCCCACTGGAGAACAGATATACCCTTACGCTTCCAGCTCCGATGACTCCAGAATGTTCATCCGCTACTATGAGGGAGAATTGTTGGTTTCTGTGCCCCAGCTCCGTTGTACATTTAACGGAAAAGACATATTGCTTGATGAACAAGCGCCAGTTTGGTACAAAGACATTCTGGCATCTTCCCGAGTGGATGCGCTGCTTCCAGCCGGCTATCGTGCGGATTTTTGTCTTGGAATTGATTGTTTTTCCTCAGACTCCGTGGATTTAGGGAATATCTGCAGGGCTTATCGGCATACCCATAAGGTTGAGAACCTGCGTATGAGGGTTTTTCTCGGGGAGGAGTTAATAGAAGAGGTAGATTTAATCCCTATAGTCTTTAAGCCTTACTTCAAGGAGGCAGAGGCACCCCTCGTTTTCTCCCACGGCGCTCTGAAATGGGAAGCTGAAGCGTGCTTTGTCGGAGGCAAGGACACTCAATTTGTGGTGTGTTTCGAGAGTGTCAATGGAGCGAAGAAGGAATATCGTCTTGGACTAGAAGCACAAGTGATGGAGCAGCACTTCGATCCCCCTGAAGGAGTTTATCGGTATACGGTACAAGTAGCTAGCGACAGTTTTTTTGGTGAGGATTCTTACGAAATTTATCAAGGGCGTATCCTTATCGGTGACCCAGAGAAACTTCGCTTTGTTGGTCAGGTTTTGGAGGTTACTAAAGCATATCTGATGGATCAAATTGATGACCATTCCACCGATACCATTCAGTTTAAAGCTCGCAGCGTCGTCATGGACTCCTTAGAATACATAGGAAACAACTTTCTAAATGGCGAAACGCTGGTTTTCCCTTGTTATAAGGGGACTTTGTACTTTAGGAATAAGGGCAAATATATACCGTACTCGAGTAAGGATGTTGCTGGTGGATTGAGAGCCAAATACCAGGTAAATCCTGTCCTGGTCTGGATCATCAATGAAGAATTAATCGCCCTGCGCTCCATTACCGAGGATGGCCTTTTCGCAGATAAGGAATGGAAAATCATTTCTCATTACAAGCCAAATCAATATACAAAAAATAATTTTCTGATGCCCGATTATTATGGCTATCGAATCTTGGATAAAGGAGATACCAACATTGTTTAACCCGATAGAAGCGTCGAAACGCATTAAAGAGACCTTTATAGATTATGTCGCAACCACATTGAAAATATCGGATGCCAAGATAAATAATGACTTTAGAAATGCGCTTTCCAAACCTGGTGCCATTGCCAAGGGGCCTTATGTAGACGTTAGCGGCTCCTATAAAAGTGGAAAAAGCCTGAAGCAACTCATCGATGAGGGGCTTTTGTCCAGCTTGTTTTTTGACTTGGAGCAGGTTGAAGAAGCAGAAAAGGAAATAAAGATTGACCGTCCTTTGTATCAACACCAGGAAAATGCTCTTCGTAGCGCAGTTAAAGGCGCTAACTTGGTGATAACAACCGGTACAGGCTCAGGCAAAACAGAATGCTTTCTTCTTCCCATACTACAGACGCTATTAAATCGAAAAGAACAAGGCATCCTCAGAGATGCTGTTCATGCAATGATCATTTACCCCATGAATGCACTGGCTAATGATCAAATGAAGCGTTTGCGCAAAATACTTGCAAACTATCCCCATATTACCTTTGGATTGTATAACAGCAGCACAAGGTACACCTACCGGGAAGCAAAATCAGCCTATCGGGAGCTAAACAAAAGTGACCCCTTACCCAATGAGGTGATCTCTCGTGATGACATGCAGAAAACTCCACCTCATATTTTAATCACAAACTATTCCATGCTTGAGTACATGATGCTCAGGCCCAAAGATGATGCGGTGTTTGCAGGAGCGCAGTTGCAGTATGTTGTCTTGGATGAGGCCCATATTTACCGTGGGGCAACAGGCATAGAAACATCGATGCTTATCCGAAGGCTATTAGCCCGCATCAATTTGGAAACACCTCCTCAGTTTATCCTGACCAGTGCAACGCTTGGCGGGGAGGATGCAAACCAGGATATCATTCATTTTTCAAAAAATTTATGCAGCGTTCCTTTTGAAGAAAAGCATGTTATCAGGGCAGAGACTATCACTCCGCGCATGAGAGAACACCGGGAGTTTCCTGCGGAATTGTTTGCCCAACTGTATGAGGGGAAGCGACCCGTTTCAGAGGTTCTTGCTGAGTATGAGCTTAATTTCTTGCCTGATAAAAATGATAACGATATGATATTTGAGCTTATGCTGAGAAGCGAAGCTTTTGGTCGCCTTAGAAGTTCTTTGAATTATCCAAAAACAATCGAGCAAATCTCTCTTGAAACTGGCATGAGCCCTTTGGAATTGGTGCACATCATTGCTGTCGCTGCAAAAGCTGTTCAATCCGGCACAAGTTTGCTCAAGCCAAGATATCATTTTTTTATACGCGCCTTGGAGGGAATGTTCCTATCTCTTGCTGATGAAAGACAGATTTTCTTAACACGGCAGGAGTATACGGAAAAAGGAAATGCAGTGTTTGAGTGCGGTGTCTGCACGGATTGCGGGAGAATTGCACTGGCAGGAAGTCCGGGCGCAAACAAACTACATCATCCCAACGAAGCCCGTCAGGATGCTGTGGATTTCTATCTTATCAAAGAGCAGGGAGAATCTGATTTTTTCATTAATGAGGATGACGAAGGACAAGAAGGCGATGGAGAACAAGATTATGTTGTCTGCCCAATTTGTGCTGCGCTAGGTTTGGAGCGAATGTCACGTTTTGATCCGCCATGCGAACATGACTTTGACCATTATGTGAAGCTTTTTAAGGGACGGCAGAAAAACAACAGAACTACTTGTCCTGCATGTGAAACCGGCACATTCCGTAGATTCTTTCTTGGATATGAAGCTGCTACAGCGGTATTAGGAACTTCACTGTATGAAGTGCTGCCGGATATGAAAGTGGAGAACATAAAAGTTGAACAAGCATCAGGAGGAGGTTTTTTTGGAAACTTTGAGCAAGAACAAGAAAAGGTGACTCCACTAATACGGCAATACCTTGCTTTTTCTGATAGCAGAGCAGATGCTGCTTTTTTTGCCAGTTACATGGAAAAATCATACCAGGAATTTCTTCGGCGCAGGGGCTTATGGCTTGTTTGTGATAAGTTTGTGAACGAAGGAAGGACCACGGTTACATCCAGAGATTTAATAAATAAATTAGCACGTTTTTTTGAGCAGAAAAGATCTTTCGTTGAACTAAACAAAGAGGCAGAATCCTTAACTGATATCAGTAGAAAACATGCGTACTTAGCGGTCTTGAATGAACTGGTAGCCAGCAAAAGGGCAAGCGGCCTTGTGCAGTTAGGAAGAATGTCGTTTGTTTATGCACCAAAGTCTCACAAACGTCATGAAGCATGGGAGCAGGCAAAGAAAACACTCGCAAATGCAATGAAGCAGCATGAACATCCAGTAAGGGATGCGGAAGCACTGTTGAATTTGCTGATGCTGGATGTGATTGCTGCTGGTGTGCTGGATGCCGGGCAGGAATTTGATTTAACTGCAGACGAACGGGAATACTTGTTTTATTCTAAAGTACGCTAGATTGTCAAGCTAAAAGCAACACCGAGATTTCAAAAAGACTTCTTTTGGGGTTCGAAATCCAAGGCACTTGCGAGGGCGGTTGTTGAGCCGGTCCACAACT
>JAAYOR010000046.1 GCA_012520235.1 Fretibacterium sp. | reverse complement strand
TGCTGCAAGCAGAGGAGCGGTGCGGGGACCATAAAGGAAGAAGAGGCCAGAAGGCCGTATCGCTCCAAACTTTCTTTCATCAGCTCTCCATCAATGAAAGCGTAATCTGCAAACTTGTACTCGTCCAGATTCTCAGGTAGGATCAAGCGCTCCTCACAGCTCTTGTAGATGACGACGGCATTTTCTATCATGGAGAGCGACTCCAAGTCGGTGGGCTCTCCGGGAAGTTCCCTGAGCAGGATAGAGCGAAAGGGCTGCTGGTAGGGGCGCAGGTTTCCACAGAGGGGATGGGTGAGCAGACGGCTGCCGAGGTGGATGGAATCCCGCACAGCCACTAGCACATCAAAAGAAGACCCCCTGACAAAGCGTCCGTTTTTGACGCAACTGGCAAGGGCTTCGTTATTGGTATAAAGGACGACATCATTTTCCATAACGCTACCCCTCCCGGACTTCCTGTGTTCTGTCGCAGCTAAGTTCTGATTGCGGCTTCAGAGTCCTGTCCGGATGCGATCCTTTCGCCTGAGAGTTTCACTTGCCTCAAACAGCTTGCCCCTTCGGCGCTTCCACCCTCCTATGCTGCAATCGGGGGGGGAAAGTCTCTCCCGCATCCTTCTTTCAGGGTCGTGTCGTATTTTTGTCGTTTTGGTTGTTACTTTACCATTAATTATACCTGACTATTTTCTGTAGTCAAGGAGAAAAGCATAAGTTTTTCGAGATTTATGATTAACAACGTAATTAACCACATTAATTTAAAAGAAAAACGCAACCAGCGGGGTGCTAAAGATGGTGAGAATATGCGTTTAAAGACAAAGGCACCTTGCCAATCAAAGGTAGGTGAAAACGAGTCAAGATAAGGGAGACTCTTTCTCTTAAAATATTATCGCATAAAAGCTGCCGATTTGCACGCTGTTTTTTCTGCATTTTCTCCTTTTGAGGCGTCCTTTTGGTATATCATAAAGAAGGTCATAGTGCCGAGAATTCCCTGGTCATATTATCGAGGTGGCCTTGCCTTTCTATGGTGGGGTTCCTGTTTTGGGTTGTGCCTGAGGGCATCAGGAGGTTGGTTAATTTTGGAGAACGTCGTCATCATCGATTGCGGTTCGCAGTTCACTCAGCTTATAGCCCGCCGGGTTCGCGAGCTGAAGGCACACAGCACGGTGCTTCCCTGGGACGTATCCGTCGAGCGGGTGCAGAAGCAGAACCCTGCGGCTCTCATCATCTCCGGAGGCCCAGAGAGCGTCAATGACCCTGACGCCATTGTTCTGGCGGAAGGACTTTGGGAACTTGACGTTCCTATCCTGGGCATCTGCTATGGGATGCAACTTATGGCCCGGACACTGGGAGGGCAGGTGGTCTCCGGAGAGCGTCCTGAGTACGGGCTCACAGAGGTGCATCGCAAGGGGAGCTCGCGCTTGCTTGAAGGGTTTCCCGAGGAGGGTGAGGTCCTGATGAGCCACAGGGACCGAGTGGCGCAAGTCCCTGATGGCTTTCGCGTGACGGCTGAGACGGCGCATGGAGTCGTCGCTGCGATGGAGGACGACGCGGGGCGCCGTTTTGGACTTCAGTTCCATCCTGCCTTGGCCGAGACCGGACAGGATCTTCTTCTGAGCCGGTTTCTCTTTGATATCTGTGGCTGTAAGGGGGACTGGAAACTGGACGGTTGGGTGAGCACGGCGGTGGAAAAAATTCGGGCCAAGGTCGGGCCGGGGCGCGTGGTCTGTGGGCTCTCGGGTGGGGTGGACTCCAGCGTCGCCGCGGCTCTGGTCCACAAGGCCATCGGTTCGCAGCTGGAGTGCATCTTTGTGGATCACGGGCTGATGCGTATGAACGAGGCCCGGCACGTCCTGGACTCCTACGCCGGGCTTGGCCTCTCGGTGCGGCATGTAGACGCGTCGGAGCTTTTTCTGAGCCGCCTGGCTGGGGTGACGGACCCGGAGAAGAAGCGTCGGATCGTCGGACAGCTCTTCATTGAGGTCTTTGACGCGGAGGCCGCAAAGATTGGCTCTGTGGATTGGCTTTTGCAGGGCACAATCTATCCCGACGTCATTGAGAGCGGCAGCAAAAAAGGCTCTGCCCTCGTCAAGTCGCACCACAACGTTGGGGGCTTGCCTGAGCACATGAAGCTGAAACTGCTGGAGCCCCTGCGCGACCTCTTCAAGGACGAGGTGCGCGAGCTGGGCCGCCTGATAGGCGTCCCTGACGCCATCGTCAATAGGCAGCCCTTCCCAGGTCCCGGCCTGGCAGTGCGCTGCCTGGGGGAGATCACGCGCGAACGCCTCGACACTCTGAGGGCCGCGGACGCCATCTTCCGGGAGGAGCTGACTCGCGCCGGGCTTTACGACAAAATATGGCAATCCTTCTGTGTGCTGCTGCCCGTGCGCACGGTGGGCGTGATGGAGGAGGGGCGCACCTACAGCGAGGTGCTGGCTTTGAGGGCGGTGAACTCCCAGGACGCCATGACGGCCGAGTGGGTACCCCTGCCGTCCAGTTTGCTGGAGGTGACGGCTAAGCGCATCTGTAGTGAGGTGCCCGGGATCAACCGAGTGGTGTTGGACGTCACCTCCAAGCCGCCCGCAACGATTGAGTGGGAGTAGAGAGGTAAAAATGTTTCTGGTCGTGGGTGCTTAAAAGCACCCACGTTTAGAGTTTGAGAAGGGCGAAAAGTGACAATAAAAGCTGTTTGAGGCGAATTTAGCAAAAATCACGAAAATAGAAGTTATGTTCTTTCTATTTATTTTTGCTAATATTCGAGAGCTAAAATAAGGGGTAAATATGATGCACAAAATATTTAAATACAACGGCAAGACCATTAACAGTTCTGATGGAACGATTCTTTGCGGTATCGTCAATGTTACTCCGGATTCTTTTTCCGACGGAGGGCGGTGGTATTCAAGCGAAAAGGCTGTGGCTCACGCCCTTGAGTTGATAAAGCAAGGGGCGGGAATGTTGGATATCGGAGGGGAATCCACCAGACCCGGCAGCACACCGGTTAGCGCTCAGGAGGAAATTGACCGAATCGTACCGGTAATCCGTGAATTAAAAAAATGCACGGATGTACCCCTGTCGATTGATACTTGGAAGGCTCCTGTGGCTAAAGCGGCTATCGAAGTCGGAGCGGATATCATCAATGATATTACAGGCTTCGTAGGGGATCCCGATATGGCAAGGGTTGTCGGCAAATCAAGAGCCGGAGTCATCTTGATGTTCAATCCCGTTATTGCAAGACCTGAACATCCTGGATCAAAAATCTTTCCTTCCTTCGGAGGCGAAGAAGTTTTTAGCCAGGAAGAAATCGAAAGGATGGCTGCTTTACCCATACAAGAATCCATGTGCTTCTACCTGAGACGTTGCATCAAGATAGCTCATGAGGGTGGAGTGGATGATGAAAGGATCATGCTGGATCCGGGTATCGGTTTTGGCTTAACAAAGAGGGAGAATCTTTTATTGATCAAAGATCTTCACGTTTTAAGAGATATGGGTTACTGTGCCTTTGTAGGAGTATCCAGAAAGCGATTTATAGTCAATATCCTGGAGAACGCCGGTTTCAATATGAACCCGGAAACTGAGGATGGCCATGAAAACCGTGACATAGGCTCTGCCGCTCTTACAGCTATTTCCACCATGTTGGGAGCAGATGTAATCAGAGTCCATACCATTTCACATCACAGGATGCCTTCAGAAGTCGGAAATGCTGTGCGCTTCTCTGAAGCAATTGCAGACGTTCATTTGAAGCAATATGGCAGCTAGGTTGGGAAATAAATGCATACTGCATTTGCGGATATCAGAAGAAGGAGTGATACCATGTGCAAGCAAATTCAAGCGCTTTAAATTTTAAGTGAGGTGTATGAAGCCTGTAAACCTATCTTCAATAACGCGTTGAAAGACGCCTATCTATACGCTTCTTACAAGAAAGCATGCTCTTGATTCTTTATGATGATGTTGATGAATGTTGACTTCTCATATGTCAATAGCCAGAGAAAATGTCACCCCTAATTGTTCAGATAAAATGTCACTCCTAAGTGCTCAAAGG
>JAAYOR010000045.1 GCA_012520235.1 Fretibacterium sp. | reverse complement strand
TCCTCTCCTTGGCCGCGTACGCTATTTTCATGATAGAAATAGTGCGTCGGCAGGCTTCAGGGCGTAGCTCTGCTGTGCTCAACGTCGGGGGGGTCCTCTCAGGGATCCTTTTTATCGTCGTGCCTTGGACCTGCATCCTTCTTCTGCGCAACCTGCCTACGGGGCTTTTGATCCTTCTCTCACTCTTTGCCTGCACCTGGGCTTGTGACGTCATGGCTTACCTCGTTGGGCGACGTTGGGGCAGAGAGAGATTGTGCGACGCCATCAGTCCTAAAAAAACCTGGGAGGGTTTTATCGGAGGTTTTATCGGGAGCATCCTGATGATTGCCCTGATAGTCTTTTTCCTGGAGCAGCCTCCTTATCCACTATTTTTGATCAGCCTGATCTGTGGCATTGCCGGACAGCTTGGGGATCTGGCAGAATCCCTCGTCAAGCGAGAGATGGGGGAGAAGGATTCCGGCAACCTCATTCCGGGGCATGGAGGAGTCCTCGATCGTTTTGACAGCATCCTCCTCAACGGTCTGTTGACTTATTTCCTGTTTGGGGTGATCCTGGCATGACAAGGGAAACGCCCCGCAAAAGGGTGGCTGTTATAGGGGCCACAGGCAGCGTGGGGAGCTCTGTTCTGGAGGTCTGTCGACGCAGTCGGGATGATATTGAGGTCGTCGCTCTGGCCGCTCATACAAATTGCGAAAAGCTACTTTCTTTAGGGCGGGAGTTTGGTGCTAAAATGCTTTCAGCAACAGCTCCTGAGGCAGTGAAGACCCTCAAGGCTCATGCTGGTGGAGTCTTCCAGGTTTTTCAAGGACCGGAAGGGCTGCTTTTCATGGCTCAGTCCGAAGAGGTCGACCACATCGTCTTTGCCTCATCCGGGACGGACGCCATTCCGGCTCTTCAGGTGGCGCTGCGAGCCGGCAAAGAGGTCTCACTGGCCAATAAAGAGAGTGTGGTCCTTGGAGGTCCCTGGGTTATGCCGCTGGTTCGCTATCCTGACCAACTGCGTCCCCTGGATAGCGAACACAACGCCCTTTGGCAGTGTCTGCATGGAGAAAACATCCGGAATGTGCGCCGACTCTATTTGACAGCATCGGGAGGCCCCTTCCGAACCTTCTCAAGAGAAGAGTTAAAGAAAGTCACCCCGGATATGGCCTTGAAGCACCCGGTCTGGGCCATGGGAGCCAAGATCACAATAGACAGCGCCACGCTGATGAATAAAGGAATCGAACTGATTGAGGCCATGTACCTCTTTAATCTGGAGGCTGAACAGCTGAAGGCTTTGATCTCCCCCGGCTCTTTTGTTCATGGGTTGGTGGAGTTTCAGGATGGCTTTGTCAAGATGCTGGCGGGGGACCCGGACATGACTCTACCTGCTGCCTCTTGCCTCTTTTGGCCTCGGCGTAGCAGCTTATTTGAATGTAGCGCTCTGGAAGGGCGAACCCTTTCATTTGAAGCGCCTGACGAGGAGCGCTTTCCCTCTATCCGCTTGGCTAAAGAGGTCATGCGAAAGAAGGGGCCTTACCCTGCTCTTCTTATAGGAGCGGATGAGGTGGCTGTGGAGCGTTTTTTGAGACGGCAGATATCCTTTACGGATATCCCGGAGGTTATAGAGAGCACCTTGGAATCCTGCCATCTTCCCACCCCGGAGAAGCTGGAGGATGCCTTTGTTTTGTCGGACTGGGCGCGAGCGCAATGCGCGAACTTCTGCGATGCCAGAGAGTAAACACCTAAGGAGAATAGAATTTTCATGTTAACAAGCATCATTGCGTTTTTAATCGTCATCGGAATATGCGTCGTCGTCCACGAATACGGGCACTACATCACTGCCCGTGTCCTTGGAGTGCAGGTGCATGAATTTGCCTTTGGAATGGGGCCTGTCCTCAAGCAAATTGAGCAGCAAAAAGAATCTCGAATGCTCTGGTCTCTGCGACTGTTCCCAATCGGCGGGTTTTGTCGCCTCGCCGGGATGGGAGAGGAAGCGGACGAAGAGGTCGTCCTGCCCGGCATGGGATTTAACGAGCAAGCTGCGTGGAAACGCTTTTTAATCCTGTTAAACGGCTCTCTTTTTAACATTGTTCTGGCTCTGCTCCTGACCGCCGTCTTCCTCTGGGGACATGGGGTCATGAATATGGACGATACAAAAATAGGCGCCTTGATGGAGGGATTCCCGGGGCAGGCGATAGGACTCAAAGCAGGGGATCGCGTGCTCTCAGTCAATGGGGAGCCGGTCGGGTACTGGCGGGAGATGTCAAAAGCTCTGCGCGAAGGGGCTGCAAAGGGAGAGGTTGCGCTTGAGGTGCAGCGAGGAGAGAGCACTCTGAGTTTTACCGTTGCCCTGCCTGTGAACGAGGAGTATGGCTATCCGATGCTGGGAGTGACCCCTGCCTTGCAGCGCTATGGCGCCCTTGAGGCTATAGCAAACGCAGCCGGCTACACCTGGAGGATGACCCGACTGATGCTCAAAGGGGTTTGGGACTGGATAGCGCAACGTCAGGAAGTGGATGTCACCGGCCCTATCGGCATCGCCTCCATGTCCGGAAGGGCTCTGCGGGAGGGAGCCTGGAGTTTTGTCACTTTCCTGGCGCTTATCAGCCTGAACCTTGGTCTGCTCAACCTGTTTCCCATCCCTGCCCTGGATGGAGGGCGCATCATTTTCATCCTGTTTGAGATGGTTTTCAGACGGCGCATGCCGGAGAAATGGGAGAATCTGGTCCACCTTTCAGGTTTCTTCCTCCTCATAGCTCTGATGATCTTCGTCACCTGGCAGGATATTTATAATCTGTTTTTCACTCGATAAAAACTCGATAAAAACTCGATAAAAACGAGATGAAAAGATCATGAGACGTCAAGTTCTTATAGGTTCTCTGACCATCGGGGGAGGGGCCCCGATACGCGTGGAGAGCATGCTCAAGCGCCCTCTTGGGGATCGCGACGGCTGTCTGAAGCAATGTGAAAGCCTTCAGCGTTCCGGTTGTGAGCTGGTGCGGGTAGCCCTTCCGGAGCTTGAGGCTGCGGGGCATTTGAAGTGGCTGTTGAGCCGGACCTCCTTACCTTTGATGGCTGATATTCACTTTGATCCCGCCCTTGCCCTTGCAGCTATTGAAGCCGGCTGCCGGAGTATACGCCTCAACCCCGGGAACATGCCTCTCCATCGTTTGACAGAGGTTATCCGCATGGCTCAGGAAGTGGGCGTGGTCATCCGCATCGGAGCCAACGGAGGCTCCTTATCAGGGCGCCATTTGGAAGCTGCCCGGGGGGACAGGGCCCGTGCCCTCTTTCTGGCGGTGAAGGAACAGGCGGATCTCCTGCTGGACAACGGTTTTTTCGACATCATCCTCTCAGCAAAATCTTCATCCGTGGGCGAGACAGTGCGGGCTAGTGTCTTTATCGCCGAGGCTTTTCCGACCTTCCCGCTTCACGTAGGGCTGACGGAGGCCGGCCCCGGGGACGGGGGCATCGTCAAAAGCACGGCCGGGATTGCGGGCCTCCTCTCTCAGGGTATCGGTGACACCCTGAGGGTTTCGCTGACCGACGAGCCGGAACGAGAGGTCAAGGTCGGCTACGAGATACTCAAGGCGCTTGAGCTCAGGATGCGAGGCGTCAATCTGATCTCCTGCCCCACTTGCGGCCGAAAGCGCGCGGATGTCATGCGCCTGGTTCGCCTCATAGAGCCTCTTCTGGAGGACCTTCCGGATGGTACGACCGTCGCTGTCATGGGTTGTGAGGTCAACGGACCCCAGGAAGCGAAACACGCACAGCTTGGGATTGCCGGTACGCCTGTTGGAGCTGTCCTTTTCCGAGATGGGAAGGTGGAGGGCGAGTATCCCTTTGAGGAACTCCCTGATGTCCTCCCCGCGTTCTTCCGGAGTTTTAATAATCCGGACATCTGACACCCTGACTATTCCAGGGCTTCTTAGCCCTTATCTTAGGAGGATGGGAATATGCCTGTGAACTTGAAGGGGAGAAGTTTTTTAACTCTGATGGATTTCTCGCCTGAAGAAATTGCTTATCTGCTGGATCTCTCCGCCGATTTGAAGGCCAAGAAGCGGGCTGGGATCCGTGGAACCTCCCTCCAGGGCAAGAACATAGCGCTGCTCTTTGAGAAGGCCTCGACCCGTACGCGCTGCTCTTTCACTGTCGCCTGTATTGACGAGGGTGGGCACCCTGAGTTTTTGGGAAAAAACGACATCCATCTCGGAGGCAAAGAGGACGTGAAGGATACGGCCCGGGTGTTGGGCCGTATGTTTGACGGCATCGAGTTCCGTGGGTTCAAGCAGAGCGTGGTGGAGGAGCTGGCCCGATGGGCGGGTGTCCCCGTCTGGAATGGCCTGACGGACGTGGATCATCCCACTCAGGTTCTCGCCGATTTTTTGACGCTCCGGGAAAACTTTGGACACAACCTCAAGGGGCTGAACCTGACTTATGTGGGGGATGGACGGAACAATATGTCCAACGCTCTCATGATTGGCAGCGCTAAGATGGGGCTCAATTACACCGTCGGAGCACCTCGTGAGCTTTTCCCGGACCAGGATATCCTCAAGAGATGTCAGGCTCTGGCAACTGAGAATGGCTCGACGATTCACCTCACGGACAACCCGGAGGAGGCGGTCAGAGGGGCAGATGCCATCTATACGGACGTGTGGGTCTCTATGGGTGAAGAGGACCAGAAGGAAACTCGTTACAAACTTCTGAGGCCCTGGCAGGTCAACACCCAGCTGATGAAGGCTTCGGGCAAGGAGGAGACGATATTCTTGCATTGCCTTCCGGCGGTGAAGGGCACTGAGGTCACGGAAGAGGTCTTTGAATCTCGGGCCTCTAAAGTTTTTGACGAGGCAGAGAATCGTTTGCACACCATCAAAGCTGTGATGGTCGCTACACTTGGCGCTTGAGAGCAGCTTTTACCTGATGAGATAAGGGGGGAACCACCGATGAGCGATACACGGAAGTTTAAATGTGCCGAATGCACTCATATCTTTGAACAGGAGGCGGGCTCTGGGCTTCGTTGTCCGGAGTGTCGTGGCAGGACCCTGATCCTTTTGGAGGGCCCTTCTCTCAAGGGCGCCAAGTCCTGCGGAGGTAACTGCAGCTGCTGCAGCAGCAGCTGTGGGGGAGATTGAGAAAGGCGGTATCGTGTTTGCACGGTGACCCGTGAGCACCGTTTTAAAATTTATAGGACATTACTGAGGGATGAGATGAGCATGCACGATAAAAAACAAGAGCACACGACACATCTCCTGGGAGCCTCTTTGGTGGGAAAGACACATCCGCGCATCGAGCTGAGGGGTTGCATCGACAGCCTAAGGGCGGAGCTTGTGGAGCTGCAAGCCAAGGCACTTCATGAGGGGAGAGCCGATCTTAAAAAGGATTTGGACGAGGTGGCCCTAGCGCTGCAGGAGCTCCAGGCCGCTGAGGTTCGAGACAGCTCCTGTGCCGAGCTCGCGCTTTGGGGGTTGAACGAGGCGGAGATTCATGAGCGCTCCCATTTTCCGGAACGCTATTTTGGTCTGGGACATATCCTGGCCCATCCCGACATGGGAATTTGGGCCTCCGCGCTCAACCGTCTGCGCGCCCGGGTGAGGGAGACGGAGCTCTGTGCCTGCCGGGCCTTTGAAAAGGGAGAGGAGACAGAGCGCCCGGACATCATCAAAAATCTGAATCGCCTCAGCAGCGCCCTCTATATCCTCATCTATAAATACCTGCCCAAGGGATACGACAAACTGGCCTCTTTTGCCCGAAAGGCCTGATGGAGAATTACGTTTGAGCGTTTGAGTGCGTTCAAAAATTACAAAAAAACAGACGACCAGCAAGCGTAGCGCGCTGTGTCGGTCGCTTAACTCGAAGACGAAGCCGTGGGGGCTTCGCTTCGACATAAGCGAACGGCACGGCATTCGGGGCTTACAGCCCCAAAGAGCCGGCCGCCTGCTTATGCGGATAGTCTTTTTGAGTCTTTTTGCCGATCACCTGTTCATCGAGGACTAAACCACAAACCACGCGAATGGCGCGCGAAAGAAGGAAACAGGCCATACAAGCTTTCGCGATTTTCGCGTTTTTAGCGCGTTTCGCGGTTAATTCTGTTTCCAAATTAAAGCCTGGCAGCCTTGCGAAGGCTCTCAGCTCGGTCCGTCTTCTCCCAAGCGGGCATGGGGGTGAGGTCGATGCGCCCCATGTGGCCACAGGCAGCCAGAGCGCGATACTGTGGCTTACGAAGGTCGAGGTCACGGATCATTGCAGCGGGGCGGAAGTCAAAGTGCTCTCTCAGGAGCGCGATGATGGTCGCGTCGGGCACCTTGCCTGTGCCGAATGTGTTGACGTTCAGTGAGACGGGTTCAGCGACACCGATGGCATAGGCAACCTGAATCTGACACTGATCTGCAAGCCCTGCTGCGACGATGTTCTTAGCCGCATAACGGGTCATGTAGGCGCCGCTGCGGTCAACCTTGGTGGGGTCCTTACCGGAAAAGGCTCCGCCTCCGTGCGGGACCCAGCCGCCGTAGGTGTCCACTATTATCTTGCGTCCGGTCAGGCCGGTGTCTGCCATGGGACCTCCTTTGACGAACCTGCCCGTCGGGTTGACCAGGATGCGCGTGTCGCTGTTGATGAGGTGACCCGGGACGATGGGGGAGATGACGTGCTCAATGATGTCCGAGCGAATCTCCTTCAGGGTCGCCTCCGGGTGATGCTGAGCAGAGACGACTATTGTGTCCGCGTGGACAGCTTTGCCGTTCTCATAGCGCAGAGAGACCTGAGTTTTTCCGTCGGGACGCAGATAGCCGATGACGCCATCACGACGCACTTTTGTGAGCTGGCGGGCCAGATTATGGGCCAAGGCGATGGGCATGGGCATGAACTCATCTGTCTCGTTGCAGGCGTAACCGAACATCATTCCCTGGTCGCCGGCCCCTGTCTTAGCAATCTCCTTCTCTGTCAGGTCGCCCTCCCGTACTTCAAGCGCCTCGTCCACCCCTTGGGCGATGTCTGAGGATTGCTCATCAATAGCGCTCAATACAGCACAGGTCTCTCCGTCAAAACCGTATTTCGCTCTGGTGTAGCCGATATCTTTAACGATCTCCCGAGCCAGGCGCGGGATGTCGACGTAGGTTTTGGTCGTTATTTCCCCCGAGACCATCACAAGCCCTGTCGTGCAGAGCACCTCGCAGGCGACGCGTCCGTTGGGGTCGTCCTTGAGGATCGCATCCAGAATACCGTCCGAAATTTGGTCTGCGACCTTGTCGGGATGCCCCTCAGTGACGGACTCGGAAGAGAAGATGAAACTTTCCAGCTTTGCCATTAGTTCAGCCTCCTTAAAGAAATAAAAATGCGCCCTCCCATGAAGGAAGAGCGCTTAGAAAAAACGAATCTCTCCCTCTCATCATCCAGCCTTCTCGGCTGCAGGTATTGGCACCTGATTTAACAGGTTGCCGGGTTTCATCGGGCCAGTCCCTCCACCTCTCGCGATAAGAGTTTTCTTTTTTGTCAAAGACTTCTTTTATTCTCTTAACCTCAAGCGTGCCTCTGACGCTAAGGAAGAATTATACTCCATCAAGTTTATCTGTGCAAGGCTTATTTCGAGAAATTGTCATTGCTCTGTGATAAAGTCACCCTGTAACTGGTCAGTGAGAATGTCACCCCCCCCCCGCAATAAGGCTTGGGATA